>JBIIRF010000407.1:0-2584 GCA_044341715.1 Bacteroidia bacterium
TGTTTCGATAACTGTGGACAGAAGGTTTCTGAAAACAGGATTATTGGAATGGCAGTTCAGGGCGGATTCGGTGAATGGAAGCTGGCAGCCGGTTTCGAATTCCTGGTCGGGTCAGGGTACGGAGAGTATCGGGTACTTGTATTTCAGTACAGCGGATAACGGGGAGTATCGGGTGGTATTTACTGACACCTCTACCGGATGTAAGGATTTCCGCAAGGTGACGGTTACTGTTTTTCCACGCCCGTTGCCAAGTATTGCAATTGATTCTTCCTCCTGCGATGGATTGTTTTTGGGCGCACATGATGCCAATAATCTTTCCGGCCTTAATAACACTTATTGTTGGGGACCCGACTACAGTTCAATTCCGATCAATTGCGCTTCAACTAACAACTATTTGTTATTCGACAGAGTAGGTTGTGCGATGGTTGCCGGTAATGTGGCTGTCATCGTGACGAACGAATTTGGTTGCGAAGGGGAAACTTTTACAACAGGACTCTGCAATATTGAATACATGGATATCCGTGCTGATCTGAGTTCTTTGTCGAATGTATTTTGTGCAAATACAGAAAGTATAAACATTACCAGAAACTCCGGTGCAGGATTTGGCAATAACTGGACATTCCAGTGGCAGAAGGATGGGACAAATCTTAATTGGGCACAATCACCCTCAATAAAACCGGCAACCAGCGGAAATTATTCCTGTCTGGTTTCTAACGGTAGCGGCTGTACGAAAACCACTGATCCGATTTTTGTGACTGTCTTCCCTCGGCCTTCAGCAACGCTCGCTCCAGCGGGAAGTGTGCAAATCTGTCAGACCGACACGCTGACATTGTTGTCAAACGCAACAGGTACTAACACTTATCAATGGTATCGAAACAATGCACCTTTCAGCACGGCAGGACCAGATCTTTCTACCAGCTTATCAGGAAACTACAAGTTACTTGTCACGAATAATTTTGGCTGCACACGCCTGACAAGTACTACTAAAGTTTCCAAATACCGGACAACAATCGCTGCAAACGGCCCGGTGGTATTTTGTCAGGGAGACAGCGTTATTCTGTTTAGTACTACAACCAATACAGCCTCCTGGCAATGGCAACTCAACAACGTCAATATTCCGGGAGCAACGGGATCCAGCTATGCAGCGAAATCGGCCGGGCTTTACCGGGTGCGTGGACTTAGTACAGAAGGATGCAGAAGTTATTCTAATCAGTTAGATGTGAATGTAAACTGCAGGGAATCGCTCGCCGCGAACAATTCGTTACAATTAAGTCCGGTTCCGGTAAGTTCTATACTTAATGTTTCTATCCCTGAAAATACAACCGAGGGAATCATGGAAATTTACATGCCTGACGGAAAACTTATCGATCGCAGAAACCTGCAAACCATAAGCGGTACTTCCAGTCTACAGATAGATGTGAGAGGTTACACTGCAGGAATTTACTTACTCCGCATCATTCACGGATCCACCATCTATCAGGGGAAATTCATCAAAGAATAAATACAGTCTATAACGCAGAAGCTTCCTTACTCCCAGCCGCTGGCCAACACATCCGCCAGGTGAATGGTTTGTAAAGGGAGCTTTTGTTTCTGGATCACCCCATTGAGGTGCATCAGACATAATGGATCATTCGAAATAATCATCGAAGCACCGGAAGAAGAGATCACACTCAGCAAATCGGTCGCCATTTTAACAGTGAGTTCTTCGTTTTTGCGATCCAGTCCTCCACCCATTCCACAGCAAACATTACCGCTTGCATCGTTCACCAACTCAAGATCGCGCACCTTCGATAAAAGTGAATGAACAGGATTCATATCCGCTCCTTCAGACTTACAACTGCAGGAGTGCAGCACATAGGCCTTCCCGTTATACTTCGCTCCGATATCACTTGCATTCATTACATTGACCAGAAAATCGCTCAACTCAAAAAAGTGTTTCTGCACCAGTTTATATTCATTGTGCAGCGCCGAATTATGAAACATTGCCGGATAATACTCCCGAACCGTCATCACACAACCCGGACCCGGACTCACAATATATCTTTCATCCTGAAACTCACGAATCAGCTTCTCGCCTACTTCTTTACAATGATCGCGGTAACCATCTTCATAAGCAGGCTGACCACAACAGGTTTGTTCAATATTATAATTCACACCACAGCCCACCCGTTGCAACACCTTCAGCGTATTTCTGGCGGTCTCGGGCTGGAACTGATCCACATAACAAGGAATAAAGAGATCTACTATCACGACTAATTATTAAATTTCATTTCGAGGATTCTATTCTGATGCTGAACGCGCAGCAATAAGACAATACCAACAATAAAGAAGAGAATCAATGCCAAAATGGATTCTCTCATACTTCCTGTAAGTTCATTTACAAAACCGAAGATAAATGTTCCCAACACCGTTCCTACTTTATCGCATACATCGTAAAAACTAAAATATGATGCATGATCATTTGTTGGAGGAAGTAATTTCGAATAGGTAGAACGGGAGAGCGACTGAATACCACCCATTACCATACCCACAAATGCAGCAGTCAGGTAGAAATCGAAAGGCACATACACGAATTTATACACTG
>JBIIRF010000064.1:0-8782 GCA_044341715.1 Bacteroidia bacterium
AATTTTACTCTCATTTTTTACCTTCCGCTGGAAGCGGAATCAGTTGTAGTTTGACTGTGCTCCCGATAATTATCGGAATCTGTGACTCTGCGACTCACTCTGCTCCTGATAGCTATCGGGATCTGCGACTCTGCGACTCACTCTGCTCCCGATAGCTATCGGGATCTGCGCTTCTGCGACCACTCTGCGACTTTGCGTCTCTGCGAGAAACTACAATCCGTTTACAATTCTTGTTATTCCGGATTTGATTTTCTCAGAATTGAAGTTTACCAGTAATCCAAGCTTAATATTACTAATCCTGAGATAGGTCAATAACTGTTTTGGATGAACGGGGGCAATATTCTCAACTGATTTAATTTCTATGATTATTCTATTATCAACTATTACATCGGCCCTAAAGCCCAATTCCATGTTTTGATCTTTATAAATCAAAGGAATTCCCACTTGAGCTGCAAATGGTATACCCCTCAAACTTAATTCATGACAAATCACCCTTTCATAAACCGACTCGAGTAAGCCTGGTCCTAAATCAACATGCACATGATAAAAGATGTCTATCAGAATAGCAGAAAGTTGATTAATTGGCATTCCTGCATAGTACTCGTGTATAGGTTCTTCTATTTCAGTTGCTACATTGGTAATTTCGTAATTATTACTCATTGTTAAAGCGCTTGTTGACTTATGACAATTAACGTTTCAAACTAAATTTATTAATATTTATCGTGAGGTGAATTTCTCGCAGAGGCGCTGAGGCGCAGAGATTTTTTTGAGGCGCTGAGCCTTTTAAGTGAATATTGTTTGTTGAGGTTCTCGCTGAGGCGCAGAGATTTTTTTGAGGCGCTGAGCCTTTTAAGTGAATATTGTTTGTTGAGGTTCTCGCAGAGGCGCTGAGACGCAGAGATTTTTTTGAGGCGCTGAGCCTTTTAAGTGAATATTGTTTGTTGAGGTTCTCGCAGAGGCGCTGAGACGCAGAGATTTTTTTGAGGCGCTGAGCCTTTTAAGTGAATATTGTTTGTTGAGGTTCTCGCAGAGGCGCTGAGACGCAGAGATTTTTTTGAGGCGCTGAGCAATCAGGCCTCTGGTATTAAGCTAGTTGTCTTAATTCCTTCAGATGCTTCAGCATGTCGACGGTCATGGAAGAGAGGTCGTATTGACATCGGAATCCCCAATCGGCGTGGGCGCGGTCGTCGTTGATGCTGTTGGGCCAGGAGTCGGCGATTTCTTGCCGGAAGTCAGGGGCATAGTCTACGACAAAGCCGGGCACATGTTTCGCAATCTCCGCGGCGATTTCAGCAGGAGTAAAACTGATACCTCCCAGATTATAGCTACTGCGGATTTTAATTTTATCTGCAGGCGCCGACATCAGTTCCATGGTAGCGCGAATCGCATCGGGCATATACATCATCGGCAATGCAGTGTTCTCTTTCAGGAAACAGGTATAGCGACCTTTATCCAGTGCCTGATGATAGATATCCACGGCATAATCCGTAGTACCTCCACCCGGTAATGCTTTATAGCTGATGAGTCCGGGATAACGGATACTTCGTACATCTACTCCGAACTTATTGTAGTAATATTCACACCAGCGTTCACCGGCCAGCTTACTGATGCCATACACGGTGGAAGGTTCCATCACGGTATATTGAGGGGTCAGATCGCGTGGAGTTGTTGGACCAAAAACAGCGATGCTACTTGGCCAGAAGATTTTTAAACCACCCAGATCGCGGGCAATATCCAGCAGAATAAACAACCCTTCCATGTTTAGCTTCCAGGCTGTTTTCATTTTTTGCTCTGCAGTTGCGCTTAACAAGGCCGCCAGCAGATATACTTCCTTCACCTTGTTGGTGCGAATGATATCGGCTACTGCCTGCGCATCCAGTACATCGAGTACATAAAACGGTCCGCTCTCGGCCAGATAACCGGTTTGTTCCTTTACATCGGTAGCGATCACCCGATCACCGCCATAAGTTTCGCGTAAGGTGGTAACCAGATCGGTACCAATTTGCCCGGCTGCACCAAGCACAAGAATCGTATCTCCTGTTGACATAAATTATGAATGGACTAACGTTAGGTCCGCAAGCTGATTGTGCGAACCGCGATTTTATTTTTTTGTTATTTTAATTCACCGAACTTTCCTCGCAGAATTTCCAGGCTCCCCTGTTGTTCCTTGATTCTTTTCTTTAACTCTTCCACACGTGCTTTATTCTCTTCGATGGTTGATTCGTTTTCAGCAATTTTCTTCTTCATACTCTCATTATCGGAAGCCATGCGTTCGTTGGATTTCTCCAGATTCGCCTGTTCACGCTGCGTGTCCTTCAATAACTCAGCAGCCATAGCCAGTTTATCATTGAGGCCATCTTTGGAAATCTCCATCGCAAAATCGGTCAGGAGTTGTTCCAGACGTGTATTGTATGATCCATCACTTTCCGGAGAAATAAAAGTTCCGCCTTTCTTGAAAGCAACTTTCAACATAATTCCATCCGCATCTTCTATCAGTTTCGAAAAGATCTGCAATGTATCCGGACCAAGTCCATTGATAATCGCATTTTCTCCCTTGATAGTACCTTTCGATGAACGCACTTTCGCCTTATTACTTTTCAGAAACGAGTTCCATTTTTTCTCCACCGTTCTCATGGAGGCATGCGGAATACTCACCCGAAATGCCGAGTTGTATCCTTCTCCCAGCTGTTCCAAAGCATGTTCAATTTTCACTTTCTGCGCGAACGAAAATGTACTGCAACAACAGAACAGCAGCACCATTGAAATTATTTTTTTCATCGTATTCATCTTACCAAGTTTAAATATCAGTTACGCCCCCCGAAATTACAAACTTCATCATTTCCGTTCCGGATGCATCCAGTTTTTGCACCTGATCTCCATCAACAATGACCAGCTGACCATTGAAGCCATAAGAAAACGGAAGATACACCGCCATTTTCTCTTTTCCAAGACCCAACTCTGAAAGATCATTTTCCGTAATGAAACCAATACGCTGAACAGAAGGATTTTTATTTACAGTGACCAATACCGGCTGGTTAAACCGTTTCTTCTCTCCAACGAACGCCTCAATCAGGTCCTTCACCGACGAATAAATCACCTTCAGCAAAGGGGTACGCTCCATCAGATTTTCAAACAAGATAAAAAATGGATTCCGCACGAAGCGAGTACCAATATAACCTACCACGGTGATGACCGCAAGTATGATCAGAATACCAAGACCCGGAAGTTTAAAATCATCACTCCAGGGCACTGAAATCGGGATCTGGATAGGTAATAAATTGTCCATCCACAAGATGGCGAGATACACTACATAGAAAGTCACTACGATAGGCACCACAAACAGGAGACCCTGAAAGAAGTAGTTAGCCAGTTTTTTCATCATGATTCCGGTCCGGTTTTTCGGGACTGCAAATATCCGTAAATCCCACGGGGAAACATGCATTTTTCGTCCTTTCTTTGCAGGAGATGGAGCAGAATCCCTTATTTGATCCCAAAAAGTGGATCGATTGGGTACAGGAGCATGAAAATGAACCTGTTCCGGAACTTGCATTGAGATATGCTGCCCGCAAGGATTTGCCCCTTAAGGAACTGCTGACCCAGGTGAAAGGACGCCAGACAGCCCGCAACAAGCTGCCTACCTTCTATGCTCATCCGGAAATTCTTTATCCGGACACCATGATTCTGGAACAATGCTCGTCGGAAGAAGCGGCCGCACATAAAGCAGCGTGGGCAGAAGGTAAAATTGTAGCGGATCTTACCGGCGGACTCGGCATTGACACGCTTGCATTTGCACGAACGGCCAAAAAAGTTTTTTACTGCGAACCCGATACAGTCAGATGTGCTGCTGCCAAATATAATTTCAACGTGCTGGGCATTCAAAACGTAGAGGTTATTCAGGGAACTGCCGCAGAAACTTCAGCCAGGTTGCAAGAACAGGCAGATATCTTTTTCCTCGACCCATCCAGAAGAAGTGATAGCGGAAAAAAAGTATTTCGGATAGAGGATTTAAGTCCGAATTTACTTGAGTTAAAAGATCAACTGCTCACCGACGATGCATTGCTCATGGTAAAACTCGCACCCATGCTCGACATCCGCGAAGGACTCCGTTCACTTCCCGAAACAATCCGCGTAGAGGTCATCTCCCGCAAGGACGAATGCCGCGAACTCTTATTTTTTCTCGCAAAAAAATCAGCAGCACCTGATATCATCTGCATCGACACAGGAAACGTACATCACACATTCAATTTTCAACCGAAAGAAGAAGTCGCCCTCCCCTTACCCATCGGCGAACCGGAAGAATATTTATTTGAACCCAATGCTTCCATTCGCAAAGCCGGACCCTGGCGGAGCATTTGCAAAACGTATGGAATAAAAATGCTTCATCCCAACTCACACCTCTTCACCGGTTCGACTCCACTCGTCAATTTTCCCGGACGCATGTTTCGCATTGAACAGGTACTGCCCTATAAAAAAGAAAAGATAAAATCAGCACTGGATGGTCATCCGGCACAAATGGTATTTTATAATTTTCCGGTCAACGCTACTGATGTCGCAAAAACACTCGGCATCAAATCAGGCGAACCGAAGTATTTGTTTTTTACCTCGACAGAGGCGCAACGCACAGTGGTTTTACTGGCTGAACGGATATCGTTTGAGTGAATAAAATCTAGGTACTACTTATAGATTATTTCAAAAGTAAGTACCTTGGTTAATGAAAACTCATCGTTCATGGTCAATCAGGAATAAATCCGCGTTTATCCGTTGCATCAGTTTCATCCGTGTTCCTTCTTGAAGTTTCTCGCAGAGGCGCGGAGCCGCAGAGGGACAGAATAGAGGTGAAGTGAGAAATTATTTACTACCACTAGATGTTACCAGCAGTGGTAAAGTGAAATAGATAACAAAGTTTACATAGTGCATCAGGAATAAATCCGCGTTTATCTGTTGCATCAGTTTTATCCGTGTTCCCCTCCTAAAATTTCACGCTGAATTTTCTTCGGCATACCTTTCACCACTTCCTCGTAGGAATGATCAATTAATTTTCGCAGAAATTTTTCATCCACATCCGATTGCATAGCGACCGTATTCCACATTTTTTTATTCATGTGATAACCCGGCTGCACTGCGGTATAACGTTCACGCAGTTCCGAAGCATATTCAGGATCACATTTCAGATTAACCGTATCCGGTTCGGAAACACTGATCAATGCAAACATTTTTCCATACACCTTGAAAACGAGGATATCCTCATCAAATGGAAAAGCCTCTTCAGTAAATGGCTTTGCCAGACAATATTCGCGGAGCTCGTCGATGAACATAACCACAAATATAGGAATTAGCAAATGAGTTAATTAGCCAATTAGCCAATTAGCCAATTAGTAAATTAGCAAATGGGTAGATTCGACAGTATTTCAATTTCTGGAGACAGGCTGTTTCTTTTCCCTGATCAACTGAAAATAATAATAATGAAATGATATTGCTTGTCCGACCTGGCGGGAATGATTTATTTGGTTTTGTTAAAACGACGGCCAGGTTTGGAACGGAGTAGTCAGAAATTATTGTAATAAGACCTGGTCGATCCGATTGTGGCGCAATATGCGGATTTACTACTGTAGTACCGAGCACCTTGATTGTCAAATCAACTTCATTACCCTCGACTACATAATCTAATTTCCACATCATCACATTTGCTAATTGGCTAATTAGCTCATTAGCAAATTCCAGGAGTATGCTTTGACTATTAATTTTTAGAGTATTTTAGTCGGATGAATAATGAACCAAAAAAATTATTTCTTCTCGACGCGATGGCCTTGGTTTTCAGGGCTTATTTTGCGTTTTCCAATAATCATCGTGTAAATTCCAAAGGTTTGAACACCAGTGCAATGTTCGGCTTTACAAATACCTTACTCGAGATTCTGAAAAAAGAGAAGCCTACCCATATTGCTGTTGTTTTTGATACTGCGGCTCCTACACATCGTCACGAAGCATTTGAAGATTACAAAGCACATCGGGATGAAATGCCGGAAGACCTGGCGATTTCGATTCCGTACATCAAGCAGTTGGTGCGTTGTTTTAATATTCCGGTAATTGAATTGGACGGATATGAGGCCGATGATATCATTGGTACTTTTTCGGTGAAAGCAGAACAGGCAGGATTCGAAACATTCATGATGACTCCCGACAAAGATTATGGTCAGCTGGTGACGGAGCATGTGCATATTTACAAGCCAGCTCGTCTCGGAAACGGTGCGGAGATTCTGGGAGTAAAAGAAGTCTGTGAGAAATATGGAATTGAACGTCCGTCGCAGGTTATTGATATCCTTGGATTGATGGGAGATGCGGTTGATAATATACCCGGAGTTCCCGGAGTAGGAGAAAAAACGGCGACACAACTCGTACAGCAATTTGGTTCAGTAGAGAACATGTTGGCGAATACCGATCAGCTGAAAGGAAAGCTCAAAGAAAAAATTGAGAACAACAAAGACAAAGCGATTCTCTCCAAACAACTGGCAACGATTCATTGTGAAGTACCGGTGCCATTTGTAGAGGAAGACCTTCGTTTAGGAGAACCGAATAAAGAAGCACTCACTGAACTTTTCACAGAGCTGGAATTCCGCCGGCTGGCACAACAGATATTGGGTGAAGAAATTCAGGTTGCTGTTCCTGCAGTGAATTCGGCCGGACAAATGGACATGTTTGGAACGGCACCAGCTACCTCCACAGCCATTGCATACACCGAAGAAACCAACGAAGAAGATGTAAATTTTAACAACATCAGCAATACCGATCACCAATATATTGCAGTTACTAAAGCAGGAGAAAGAGCCGCGTTGATTCAAACTTTATTGGCTTCGACAGCGGTAAGTTTTGACACGGAAACAACAGGCATTGATGCGTTGCGTGCAGAGTTGGTTGGATTATCGTTCAGCACCTCCGCACACAATGGATGGTACATTCCGGTACCGGCAGATAAAAGTGAAGCACAGCAATTGCTGGAAGAATTTCGTCCGGTATATGAACACGCCTCCATTTTAAAAATCGGACAAAACATCAAGTACGACATGAACGTACTGGCGAACTATGGCATACAGGTCAGCGAGCCGATCTTCGACACCATGGTAGCCCACTACCTCATTCAGCCGGAGATGCGACACAACATGAATGTACTCGCAGAAACTTATTTACGATACGCGCCGGTTTCCATTGAAACACTCATCGGAAAAAAAGGCAAGGATCAGGGAAGTATGCGCGATGTGGCACTCGAGGAGATAAAAGAATATGCCGCAGAAGATGCAGATGTCACCTTACAGCTCATGGAGAAATTCCGTCCCATGCTGCAGGAAACACAAACAGAAAAACTATTTAATGAAGTTGAACTTCCCCTCATACCTGTATTAGGAGCCATGGAGCGGGAAGGAATAAAACTGGACATCCCAACGCTCTCCGAATTCAGTAAAATTCTTGAAGGAGATATCCGGAACATCGACAAAGAAATTCAGGCACTCGCCGGCACACCGTTCAACATTTCCTCACCAAAACAGGTAGGAGATATACTTTTCGAAGTACTCAAGATTGCTGAAAAGCCCAAGAAAACGAAAACGGGACAATACGCCACCAGTGAAGATATTCTCAGCAAACTAAGTGGCAAACATCCTATCGTAGATAAAATTCTCGATTACCGCGAAATTGTAAAACTGAAATCAACTTACGTTGACGCCTTACCGCAAATGGTGAATCCGATCACCGGACGCATCCACTCCACCTTCAATCAGGTTGTAGCAGTGACAGGACGACTCAGCAGTGATAATCCCAATCTCCAGAACATTCCTATTCGCACCTCCCGCGGACGTGAAGTCAGGAAGGCCTTTGTACCACGAGATGAACAACATATTTTACTATCCGCCGATTACTCCCAGATTGAACTGCGCATTATGGCACATCTTTGCCAGGACCCGGGATTACTCGATGCTTTCGGAAACAACGTCGATATTCACTCCGCCACTGCCGCAAAAGTGTTTGGAGTACCACTCGAAGAAGTCAACAGCGATATGCGCCGCAAAGCCAAGATGGTCAACTTCGGAATCATTTACGGCATCAGTGCATTCGGACTCGCAGAACGGCTGAATATTCCCCGAAAAGAATCTGCATCCATCATTGAAAACTATTTTACACAGTATCCACTCATCAAGGATTACATGGACAGCGCCATAGAGAAAGCGCGCAAGCAAGGATATGTAGAAACGATACTCGGACGCAAAAGATACCTCCGCGATATCAATTCCCAAAACCAAACCGTACGTGGATTTGCCGAACGCAATGCCATCAATGCGCCCATACAGGGATCAGCCGCTGATATGATCAAAGTAGCGATGATCAATATTCATGATGTTTTACGTAAAAAGAAATTGCGTAGTAAAATGGTTCTTCAAGTACACGATGAATTGGTATTTGATGTACACCGCGATGAACTGGAAGAAACAAAAGCATTGGTAAAAGAGCTCATGGAAAATGCACTTCCGCTTACCGTTCCGGTCCTTGTAGAATCCGGCACAGGACTTAACTGGCTGGAAGCGCATTAATCATTTTAAAATGGGAAGTTGGTTAATTGGTGAATTGGTGAATTGGTGGATTGGTGGATTGGCAAGTAATTTTATTTCTTAGAAAGAATAGATCCGCGGGAATCATTTAAATCCGTTTTATCTGTGTTCCCGAAGGTGAAGTGTTGGGAACGCAGATTGTGCGGATAGGACGGTTCCGCATGTTTATAATTATAAACTTGCGGAAT
>JBIIRF010000065.1:0-8759 GCA_044341715.1 Bacteroidia bacterium
TCTGATCCTTAATCCTCTACTCTACTATCTTTAGCCACTTAATCAACCTATACCGTGAAAATTAAAATCCTCGACTGGTACATCATCCGGAAATTCCTGGGGACTTTCTTTTTCGCCCTTGCGTTGATTATTTCGATCGCGATTGTATTTGATATCAGTGAGAAGATTGACGATTTCCTCGAGCGGGATGCTCCTTTAAAAGCGATTGTCTTCGATTATTACCTGAATTTCATTCCGTATTTCGGGAATCTGTTTAGTCCGCTGTTTATTTTTATTTCTGTGATCTTTTTCACCTCCCGAATGGCTGGGTTGACAGAGATTGTGGCGATTCTGGCGAGCGGTGTCAGCTTTAAACGATTGCTTGTCCCCTACCTCGTTGCCTCTACAATTCTGGCTTCCATCTCCCTTTACCTGAACAATTATGTAATTCCGCACTCCAATACCAAGCGACTGGAATTTGAGACGAAGTACATTAAAAATCCTTTCATCTATCGTAACCGGCATGTGCACCGGCAGATTGCTCCCGGACAATTTATTTATTTCGAAAGTTTCAATAATGTAGATCGTATCGGTTACCAGTTTTCCTATGAACGAATGAAGGATGGGAAGATGGTATTTAAATTGCTTTCAGAGCGAATTCTTTGGGATAGTTTAAAGAATCAGTGGACACTCGAAAATTATTTCGCACGCACTATTGATGGAATGCATGAAACGATCCGCACCGGTTACCGAATGGATACAACGCTGGCGTTCCACCCTGCGGAGTTTAACAGGCGCACCAATTTTATTGAAACAATGGATACTCCGGAGTTGAATGACTACATCAAGGCTGAATTACTTCGCGGCTCGGAAGAAGTACCGTTTTATCTGGTAGAAAAACACCGAAGAATCTCTCTTCCCTTCTCCACCTTTATTCTGACCATCATTGGTGTTTCACTCTCGAGTAGAAAGGTAAGAGGTGGAATTGGAGTGCAGATCGGAGTCGGAATATTACTGAGCTTTACCTATATCATGTTTATGCAGGTAAGTCAGACTTTTGCTACAAACGGAAATCTACCTGCCTGGCTGGCATTGTGGATTCCGAACATGGTGTATGCGGTAATCGCTATTGTACTCCTCAGAAAAGCCGCTAAATAACTGCTAATTTAACGCTGCATCTACCTGTTCGTACACCTTAATTCGGTTGTACAATGTATCGCGTTCTACAGGAATTCGCTCTGACTGACGGATAAGATCTACTAACTGATCAGTACTTAACGTTGGATTCTGTTCTTCTGAACCGGCCATCGTATAAATCTTGGTACTGTCATCGATGGTTCCATCCAGATCATCAACTCCAAATGATTGTGTCAATTGAGCGGTATTTCTTCCGATCATTGGCCAATATGCTTTGAGGTGATCGAAGTTATCGAGGTAAATCCGGCTGACCGCATACATTTTCAAATCTTCCATCAGGTTCACTTCAGGGAGATTGGACATATCATTGTCCTGGTTACGGAATTTTAATGGGATGAATGTCTGGAAACCTTTAGTAATATCCTGCATTTCGCGCAAACGACGCATATGATCCACACGGTTCGCGTAGGATTCAACATGTCCATAAAGAATAGTTGCATTGCTGCGTAATCCTGCTTCGTGAACAGCACGATGGATTTCGAGCCAACGATCAGCATCCGCTTTGTCGGGACAAATTTCAGCGCGGACTTTTTCGTCAAAGATCTCAGCACCACCACCCGGAATTGAATCGAGGCCTTTTGATTTTAAATACTCCACTCCCTCTTTTGCCGACAACTTGGCCTTGCGGAACATGTAATCCAGCTCAACTGCAGTGAATGCTTTAATATGTAAATCGGGACGATGTTCCTTAATTTTTGAAAGTAATTCACCAAAGAAATACAGATCGAGTTTTGGATGCACACCGCCCACAATATGCACTTCGGTTATCGGCTGCCCATCGTATGCTTTCACTTTATCAAGCATCTCCTGCATACTCATTTCCCAACCATCTTCCTTGTTTTTATATTCCCTGCTATATGCACAAAAGTTACACGTGAAGACGCATACATTGGTTGGCTCAATATGAAAGTTGCGGTTGAAAAAAGTGTAATGGCCGTTCTTTTTCTCCCGTACAAAATTGGCAAGCACGGCATATTCTCCCGGTTCTGCTTTTTCAAAAAGATACATGGCATCTGCATCGCTGATACGCTGACCATTGAACACTTTCACTGCAATATCTTTTATCTCTCCCTGACAATTGTCCATGAGATAATGAATTCCGGTAGTTGACATCGCTTTTATTTTTAGTTACATGTAGAAGCACCATTCACGGTGTTTTCTCCAGGTAGATATATGAATTTTACACTTTCATCGTAGAGGTCGCCTGATATTCTGGCGATATATATTCCCGCTGCCTGATTGATCAGCGGAATCGAAATCGCATCTCCCGGGTTCACTATGGTTTCTATCTCCGCAATTTTTTGTCCCAGGAGGTTGTACAATCCAACAAACGCCATCTGACTTACATCCTTCTTCGCTTTTATGCAGATGGTATTGGACTGAGATAGTGGGTTCGGGTAAGCAATTATTCCTGTGCTTTCACAATCTTCACTAGTCAATCCATTTACCTTAAACCCTGAACTGCGATAATTGTTTACTGTATTGGAATCGTTTTCGGCAATTCGGAATTCAATTACATTATTGCCATCTCCGGCACCAATCTCCGGCAAGGCAATTGTGATTGTATCCAAAGGAGCTAAAGTACCGGTCCAGTTATATGCTTTATGTAAACCGGCATATAAGCCATATTTTATCTGCACTGATTTTACTGTATCAACTCCATTGTTTTTCAGTCGGACTTCCGGAATAAAACAACGGGTATTCGCCAGACGCACCGGAGAGATTACAGAATCCAAAGCAACATCGAACCCATATGGAGTCGGTAGAATATGCCCGGTTGAATACTTCAATGAATCTCTGAGTCCGTTGATGACAGAGCGCACTTTTTTGATTTGTCCGGCTGTAAAAAACATCATGCATTTATCGTCGGTGTAATCCATGTAATTCATGTACATGTATCCAGGACTCGCAGTAGCACAATCATCCAACGCAGGAAACACTTTGCATCGAAACGTTGGTTGCGCCTGATTGGGTGTATCATCCCATCCGAAATTGATTTCCTGATTTGTAAAATCTTTGCCGGAGCAGGGAGTGGAAGCAGGATCATCACCCCAGATATGATTCAAAGACATCCAGTGTCCAACTTCATGTGAAGCTGTCCTTCCGTAATTGTAGGGTTCAACAGAAGATCCCAAACGTCCAAAAGCGCGTGGACTAATCACCACACCATCATTATTAGCAGCAGAGCCCGGATAATTGGCATAACCCAATGCATTTCCATTCAACGGACACACCCAAAGATTCAGGTATTGATTGCGAGGCCAGGCATCTTGTCCCCCACTATCCGATTCATAGATGGAAGGATCAAAAATATCATAAGAGGCCTTTTTTCCTTCACTGTGTATAATTCCGGTAGTTACATTTCCAGCAGGATCTCTTTGTGCCAATGTAAATCGTAAATAACTATCCTTCGTTAAACCTTGCCAAATTGCAGGTATATCGAGTGAAGTAGCATTCAGCACCGAATAATCTTCGTTGAGAACGTCTATTTGTGATTGAATCTGCTCATCACTCACTTTTCCGGTTCCATTGTAGGAGATAACATGCACCACAACCGGAATAACAACAACTGAATCAACAGAAGCAAATTGAAAATCATGTCCTGTTTTATTTAAGCCTGACTCATATCGATCTTTATAACCCGGCTCATGTTGACATTTATACTGATGCCATTCGGTAGTCAGGCAACGAGACTCCTGTGCAAATGCGGGCATCGAAACGGAAATCAGGATGCAGGTTAAAAGTAAGACAGGCAGTAGGAGTTTTCGGCACATAGATATCTGCAAAATTAGGCAATTCGGGACTTCAATGCAATGAAATACAGTCTAAAAACAGAAAGGCCACCCGAAGGCAGCCTTTCCATTTAATTTAGGATCGATTAACGGGAAATCTGGAATTTAACCAGTTTTTTGCCGAAATCATTATTTATCTCAACGAAATAGAAGCCCTGACTAATTGAAGTCAGATCCAGCTCATATTCGCCATCTGCATTGAAAGATTTAATAGTGGAACTCACTTCAGCACCCAACATATTCAGGATGCGGAAAGTAACCTCGCTACTACCCTGCTGCTGGCCGATTGTTACACGAATAATATCATTAGCCGGATTCGGATACAGGTTTACATTCAAAGTAGCTGTATTTTCATTCAATCCAACCGGAGTACAGGCAATTGAATTACGCTGACTCACACGCATTGGAGCGTTCGATAAAACAGTCACCATACGGGTCTTCTGGTTCTCTGTAAACATATTCAGGCAATCGTCATCGCAATAGTCCATGTAATTCATGAACTGATCACCATTCGGAGGGTTACCTGAACAGCTGGAAGTACTTGGGAAGGTTGGACAGAAGAAGTTAGAAGTCTGCTGAGTTGGAGTATCGGTGCAATAATCGGTTGCACAAGTACCATCACCCCAGATATGACGTAAACCTAACCAGTGACCTACTTCATGAGTAAGTGTACGACCTTTGTTATAAGAAGGATCAAGTTGACCTACACGGCCGCATGCACGGTACCAAACGACAACACCATCAGTATTCGCATTACCGAAATTACCTGTCAATCCACTCAATCCACTTCCAGCAGGGAAAGTAGCATGTCCCAGCAACTGGAAACCGGAAGTAGTATAATCCGGCACAACCCAAATATTCAGGTAGTTATTCGTATTCCAGATAGTAGCCGGCTTGATGGTTGCATCGATATATGATTGGGTATACGGTGGTGCCGTAAATCCTAATGTATTTCTGTTGACACGATTAATACCGGTTGTAGTATTTCCACTTGGATCGCGTTGCGCCATGCAGAATTGAATCTCGCAATCAGCAGCAGCTCCGGCAAAAACACTTGGAGTATTGGTAGTATCCGCATTTAAACGGCGATAATCTTCATTAAGTACAGCCAACTGAGACAATACCTGTGCATCACTGATATTATAAGAAACACCGACATTGCTTCCATTGTGAATTACGTGGAAAACAATCGGAATTGTGTATACTGTTTGTACACCGCTTCCTTTTGCATTGGCACGCTCTTCCATTTGTTTCTGAATCAGCGGTTGCAGCCATTGCTCATACTCATCAGGTAATACTCCGGAACCACAGGTGCGTTGCATTCTGGTTTGGTTACCGGTAGACTGTCCTTGCTGGGCTGTTACGACCGAAGACATACAGGCTACAGTAAGGATTGAAAGTAAAACTTTCTTCATAGGGTAATTTTTAAGGGATATTTCGTGAGTGTTTAATCATGTAAAATTAATCGAATCCCGCTGAATTTGTATGATCAGAGGTAAAAAAATAACATTTAAAGAACTTTCGTTAATATATACGGACCTTGCCGAAAAACCTCTTCTCCGTAAACAACTGGATCATAGTTGATTAAATCTGAATCTAAAATTCGGTAGTCGATTTTGTACTTCAATGGAAGCTGCGTGTTTTGCAAAGCTTTGGATCGGGCAATCACCTCCTGATTACAGTTTCCAGGATTAATAGAGACATGATATAACTCCCCCATTCTCTGATACCAGTTCAGCATAAAGTCCTTTTCGTGGATAATCGCCTTATATCCGACCGGTATACTTCTTTTGGCTTCACATAAAAAAGACTCATCATTCGCCATAGGTAAAACTATTGCAGTCTTTGGTATTTCACGATCTATTCTTTCATGGAGCAATTGCAAATCCGACTTCTCATAGTTACCAATTTTATAACGTGAACGAAGTTTTTCTATTGGTAACAATGCACTATTGGTAATCATTAAAAATCCAACCACGATCGCAGAAAACAATCCCCCGAAAACAACAGGTTTAACCTCAATATTCCGCCGAAGTTTATCCGATATAAAAACGGAGACAGGTACAATAGCATAATAAACAAGCCATGCATTGGTCTTAAACCATTGCAGTTTTACCAATGAAGTAATTTCATAATAGAAGCCAATCGAATAAACGATCGACCCCAACAATACAAAAATCAAAAACTCCGGAACATATCTGTTTTTCTCCTTACTCTGCCGGGAAAAGCAGAAAACGAGCAGAGCAATCACAATGAGTTCTTTCAGGTAATCGCTCAAGGGAAAACAAAGTGGATGATAATGATTTGCATTCCTGAAAATGAAAAGCACCTGGTGATACAATTGATTATCACCGGGCACATTCGTCAGCAGTTGTTTATACATGACCGGGCCCAACATAGCAGCCGAACAACCGATAAAAGCGAGACCGGAAAATACAATCTTCTTCCAGCCAAAAAATCGCTTTCGCCATAACATGATCAAGCCAAATAAGAGGAAAAGCTGTAAACCCATCAGCACCTGAAACAAGGCCGCCAACCCAGCAATAGCCGACGCCTGTACTGGTCTATCACCATCAAACTTCAAGAGAGCAATGGCCCCCAGCATCATCGCCATACTACTACAAGTCAACTGCACATCTAATAAGTGATTCCCTCCCACTGTCCAGGTATTCCAGACCAATAATAAAACCGGAGCCACCCACCCAGCCACATTCCAGATACTTCGCTTCATAGCCATTCTGGAAACACAATATGCAGAAACAAACAGGGACAATAAATGCAATGCAAAAACCAGTTTATCCAATGGTATGAGCTTACCACCTAATGCCAATAGATGAGCGAAGAAAAACCGAACTGTAAAAGTGGAAACCTGACGCGGAATCAGGTAGTCATTCGGGTACAGAGAAGGGTCAAGTAATTTATATACATACGGCAAATGCTCTTCCTGATCACCATTATTAAACTGATAGCCAAACACAGCTACAAATGCCAATGCAAAGCCTACAGCTATTAAAATCCGGTGCCGGATATTCATCGTTTTGTATCATTCAATTGTAAAAAACAACAAACAAGCGCAATCAATTGTCTGTGTTTTTGGTTTATACAGTACAAGAATACTAAATTTGTTCACATACACGATCGATATGAGCACCACAAGAATTTTACTGGTAGAAGACGAGCAAAGCCTTGCAGACACAATTAAACTTAACCTCGAGCTGGAAGGCTATAAAGTCCAATGGGCAAATGATGGCAAAAAGGCGTTGAAAATGTTCAAACAGGAGCGTTTTGACCTCGTTGTTTTAGACGTAATGTTGCCTGAAATGGATGGATTTACTGTATGCGAAGCGATCCGATTGGATAACGAGCAAATACCTGTCCTGTTTCTTACCGCCAAACACTCGTCCTCTGACCGTGTAACCGGATTAAAGATGGGAGCTGATGATTATCTGACCAAACCCTTTAATCTGGAAGAACTACTTCTTCGTATTCAGGTATTACTTAAACGTGCCCAAAGGGGATCTGATAAAGCTTCTCCGCAAATCAGCACCTATACTTTCGATAATTTCCAGATTAACTTCTCCGAAATGAGCGTTGTTACTCCAGATGGAAAAAAACTCAATCTCACAAAAAAGGAAAACACCTTATTGAAATTACTTGTTGAGCGTAAAAACGAAGTTGTATCCAGGGAGCATATTTTAGAAACAGTATGGGGTTATGACATCTACCCAAGCACCCGTACTATCGATAACTTTATCGTGACATTCCGCAAATACTTCGAAAAAGATCCGTCAAGTCCTGTTCACTTCCAATCAGTTCGGGGAGTTGGCTATAAGTTCATTGAGTAAGAAATTGACAATTATTTGTTCGGATTTCGGGCAATTTCCGCCCTGTTTTATTTCGGAGTCATCTCAGTTTAAAATTTCTACTGTCCATTCCGGAGCATTCTTGCCAGTAAAAAATCTTTTAATCAGTTATGAACAAGGCACAGAATTGGATTTTTTAAAGTATTTATAAGGAATTGCCATCATTTTTCTAATATTTTTCTGATATACCCCCAATTTCGTTTGACGGAAAGGCGGGATGGCCACTTGCCTGATATACGTAACAGTGCTTATATTTGAATAGGAATAAAAGCGCACACAGAACTTATTATTCTAACTCCTAAAAAAGCTTAATCAAACTAGAAAGTAATGAAGAAAAATTACATGGCAGCACTTGCCTTGTCACTTACCATGATGACAGGAGCAATGGCACAAAACACAAGAAATTGTGGAACGATGCATCACCTGCATGAGATGGAACAAAATGATCCAAACTTGCAGGCAAGAATGCAGAATATTGAGCGTGAAACGGAACAATGGATCCAGACGAACAATAACAGCGCAAATAAAGCAGCGGCTGTTATCACCATTCCTGTTGTAGTACACGTAGTATACAACACGGCGTCACAGAACATCAGCGATGCGCAGATCAATTCACAGATTGCTATCCTGAATCAGGACTTCCGTAAACTGAATGCAGACATCTCATTAGTGCCATCTGTATTCGCTGCTTTAACTGCTGATTGCGAGTTGGAGTTTTGCCTGGCTAAGCGTGACCCAAGTGGAAATGCAACAACCGGTATTGTTCGTAAATCCACTACCGTTACCTCGTTTTCTTCGAATGACAACATCAAAAGAAGCGCTAACGGTGGATCGGATGCCTGGAACACTTCACAATACTTGAACATTTGGGTAGGACCTCTTGGTGGTGGATTATTGGGTTATGCTCAATTCCCTGGCGGAACTGCTT
>JBIIRF010000408.1:0-2558 GCA_044341715.1 Bacteroidia bacterium
CCGAAAAATCGCTTTCTGACGGTGTGGCAATCAGTCTTTAGGTTGAAAAAACCGATATTTAATTATCAACAGAGGCAAATACCGGATTATCGGAGAATCTGGAACTTACCTACTCTAACCCTATCATAGCTCTGAAAATGAATAAGATAAGAACCTTCAGCCAATTGATCTACCGGAATCTTCATCTGTTGGGTTTGGATGGTGCCACGATCACAAATTCGGCCATCGGCACTGTAAATCTCCCAGTTTCCTTCGGGTTTGAAGTTGGATGGAAGAGCGATGTTCACCTCTGAAATTGCCGGGTTGGGGAAAATCTGAACTATGCCGGATGGATCAGATGGTTGTTGTACTCCAACAGTTACAGCGTTGTTTTTTGAGAGGATCCACAGTTGCGGATCAAACTCTGCAAAGACAGGTGTAAAGGGCAATGCAACGGAATATGTCTGGCCACTGAATGAATTAGGCAATACAATAGTTGTATCAGTAATTCCATCGCTGAAAAACATCGGGACGGGCATCTCGAAGAATCCAACTGAAGGGTGACTCGTTGACTGTTGAATCAACACATCTACACCTGTAGGTTTGGGATACCAGGTGATTGCATACGAGGGGTATCCTTCCAGTTCATACCATTGCTGGAAGAACACGGAAAGATTTTTCCCGCTGACTGCTTCCATATGAAATTTCAGATCTGTTGTCCGGGCATAACCATACGCAATCAACGGATCATTGAGGTAATTCCGAAGTCCCTGGAAAAAATCATCATCTCCGAGGACCCAACGAAGCATATGCAACACATATGAACCCTTATTGTAACTAAGTCGACCACTGAAAATTCTTCCGAGATCAGTCGTATCGATGCATTTTACCGAGCCGTCATTCTGACTGGTGATCGAATTTATTTTTCCTGATTTCCAGTTATACCAGGCCGCATTAAAATACCGCTCCACAGTGAGTCCCTCGAAATAAGTAGCGAAACCTTCGTTCAACCAGATATCTTCCCACGAACCGCAGGTTACTCTGTCGCCGAACCATTGATGTGCACACTCATGCGCCATCAGACTATATCCAAAATTCACCATATAACTCATGGTTTGATGTTCCATGCCTCCACCCCAGTTAAATTGAGCATGACCATACTTTTCGTCTTTAAAAGGATAAGGAATTGTCAAACTATCATACAGTTGAATGATTTCGATAATATCAGGCGTCTGGGTTTGTGCTGTAGCAAGATTTTCCGGAAAAACATAATTCAGTACTTCGAGTGAATCATTTCCGCTCAATGGAACCCAATCGCTGTAAGCTGCATAATTGGTAACGGCGATGGCTATGAGATAAGTCGCAATCGGGTATCGGGTTTTCCAGTGATGTACGGTAGATGTTGCTCCGACAGCAGTGCTCAACAAGACTCCATTACTACCGACTTTATTGCCATTGGGAGTAGTCACGATAATATCAACACTATCAATTTTATCATTCAAATCCTGCTTACAAGGCCACCAGTCGCGGGCACCATAGGGTTCAGATAATGTCCAGATAATCGGAACACCGACATGTGTTGACTGATTAAACGAACCAAATCCTGTAGAGGGAGGAACACCGTGATAATACACCGACAGCGAATCCAAATCACCGGTGTTTAATCCCGCAGATAAATTGACTGTAAGCACATCATTGGCTTGAGAAAAAGTAAGAGGTCCGGTTGAGTGTTTTACGGAATCAACAAGCAATGTTGAACTCAGATCAAATGTAACCTGAGACAATGTATTTACAGCAATAAAATAAGAAGTCACCTTACCAGAAATGGCATACACAGCAGGATCAACATTCCATTCGCAGCGATGATATTTTAAGTCATACCCAGCCCCGGTACCACTAGACTGAGCAATTCGCCCAGAACGACCTTTCTGTTCTTGTTCAGCAATGGAGGTAGTAAGATCAGGAATGCGGATTTGCTGTGCTTTCAGGTTTCCAAAAACCAGTAAACACAAAGTCAAAGTAATGAATCGACAGGTAGAGGAGGTAGTCATACTTCAAATTTACAGACAAATTACCCATGATTCTGCATTCGAAAACTATAGATGACAAGAATCAGCCGAAACTGACTATTGAGTGACATGGCAACAGCGATTCTGCAGAATTTAACAAGAATTTAAGTAAGTTTGGAAAACAGAAATCACCTTTATACGTTAACACTACATGAATCGAAGTATTTATTTACTGCTACCCATCGTTGCATTGATGACTCAATGCAGCAATGTTAACGAATCGGACAATTCTTCTCAACAGGATAAAACTATCAATATGCCACCAGACAGCGGACACCACTCCTATTACTCGCGAACAGACACTTCCAAACTTGTACTTCCGGACGAGACCTGGAAGAAAATTTTAGATGCTGATCTCTATGAGGTAGCTCGTCATGCAACGACCGAACGAGCATTCACCGGAAAATTCTGGGATTATGAAGGAATAGGTACTTATTACTGCGCAGCTTGTGGCAATGCGCTATTCAAAAGCGACAGTAAATTCGCCAGCGGTTGCGGATGGCCAAGTTT
>JBIIRF010000166.1:0-5562 GCA_044341715.1 Bacteroidia bacterium
TCCCGGTCTTGCATTCATCAATAAACTTCGTCCTGTAACCTATGTAGTGAACCGCACAAAACTGAATGAATATCTCGAGATCGATAAAAATCTTCCTGAAGGAACCTCTTCTTATAAAGGTGCAGCGATGAGCGAAACAACTACAGGTTTCATTGCACAGGAAGTAGAACAATCAGCAAAAGAACTGAACTTCGATTTCAGTGGTGTTGATAAACCCGATAACAATAAAGATTTATACGGATTGCGTTATAGCGAGTTTGTTGTTCCGGTAGTAAAGGCTATTCAGGAACTGGATGCAGCAACGAAACAGAAAGATGAAAAAATTGAAGAACTGGAGAAAGCACTCGATGCTAAGAATGCACAAACCGAACAACTAGCCAAAGCGATCGATGTCCTTACACAACGTCTCGATGCATTGCAGCTTGATATGAATGCCTGCTGTTCAGTTAACGATGCAAGCAAAGTTTCTACGGATATGCCATCAGCGCCTTCACTTACTGCTACTCGCAATCCTGCTGCATCAACTACTAGCATTCGTTTCACACAAGCTTCTGCCGGCGGTCTGCTCAGTATTACCGCTGCAAACGGCAGTGTTGTGTTTGAACAGATTATTTCTGTTGTCAACGGATCAGTGGAAGTTGACTGTACAACTCTTGCAGCCGGTGTATATACCTGTAAGCTCATTGCCAATGATAAAACAGTAGCCACTACACGACTGCTGGTCACAAAGTAATCCAATTTTTAACCTAACCGTGGGTCGTTCTGATTGCAGAGCGGCCCTTTTTCATTTTCTGAAATGTATAAAAAACGAAAAGCCGGTATAGGATCCGGCTCTACTTTACTTAGGACTTCTTAGCGTCCGTAGGCTTTGTTAATTGCCTCCGTTCGGTTTTGTACCTGCAGTTTTTTGTAAATGTTGTGAATGTGTTGCCGCACAGTGCCAATCGAAATAAACAATTGCTCTCCGATTTCCTTATAGAGTAATCCATCGGCAAGAAGTTCGAGTACTTCTTTCTCTCTGTCAGATAAAATGGAAAGATCAATGGTGCCTGGTTTTTCTTTTGAATTGAATGTCCGGATGACCATGCGGGCAATTTGTGCAGACATAGGCGATCCTCCTGCATAGATTTCACGGATAGCATCGAAGAGTTTGTTTACAGGCGTATTTTTTAAAATGTATCCCGTTGCTCCCGCCTTCAGTGATTCAAAAATGGAATCATGGTCTTCAAACACGGTGCACATTAAAAACTGTATTTCCGGGTAGAGCTCAGCGGCCTTGCGTACGGTTTCAATCCCGTTCATTTGCGGCATCTGGATGTCCATCATCACTACATCCGGGCGGTTGTGTTCAATCGCTTCGAGAAACTGTTTTCCGTTTTCGTACACTCCGGTTAACTCGAATCCGGCTTCGGTTTTTAAAATCAACGAGGTAGTCTGACGTATTTCACTATCGTCTTCAACTAAAGCGATTCGTATAGGTTTCATGGTGTGTAAAGGTGAGTGAAATAATCGGATTACTCAATATGATTTTTGTTCTAATTTGCGCAGGCTTCCGGATGCAGAAACGGTTGTTCCTTTCCCGGGTGCAGTATGAAGATGAAACGTAATTCCCAACTCTTCACACCGTGTACGCATATTGCTTAATCCATTGCTGAATGGACGTATTTCCTCAGGATTAAAACCTTTTCCGGTATCGGTGAGTGAGATAAAGAATTCATCGCGCTGTTGATCGGCTTCTATTTTCAGTTCTATCACTTTAGTTCCTGAATACTTAATTGCATTGTTGCTTGCTTCTTTGAGAAAGAGAAATAAATTCCGTTGTGCTTTCGGCAGCAGCAACATTTCAAGTCCGGCTACCGGTAACTGCGTGCGTATTTCAATATTGTTCTCTTCGCCCAGCTCCTGCAGATACTGGCGCGCAAACAACACAAAATTTTCGAGTTTATCTTCTTTTGGATTTACAGCCCAAACAATTTCATTGAGTGATTTTCCCAGTGATTTACTGAGGTCGCCAAGCCGGGAGAGTTGCGACTCCATCACTTCGCGGTCATCTTTCTGACGCAACAATAATTCAGTGGAACGGGTGATGCGCGTAATGCTACTGCCGAGTTCATCGTGAATATCTTTTGAAATAGATTGACGCATGACCTCGAGTTCTTTTTGCTTCTGAAGTTCGTTGAGACGTATCCGGTATTTTCTACGATTGAAGTAGAGGCCACCTCCCGCCGCGAGCAGGATCAGGAAGATAAATCCTGCCACCTTAACTGCAGTTTGCTGATACCATGCAGGTACTACATCCAGTAATAATGTTTTTGTACCCCGCGTAATTCCTGTTTCGGGATCGTACGCTTCAAGACGAAGAGTATATTCACCCGGCGCGAGATTAGAGTAACTGATGTAGTTGTTGAAGCCGATATCAACCAGCTGTGGATCCAATCCGGTCATCTGATACCGATAGGAAATCCGGTCGGCATAATACACGTCAACCGTTGATACTTTCATCGAGAAGTTGTTGTTGAGGTGGTCCAGGGTAAGTTTGCTGTTCCACAAAAATGATTCGGCTTCTTTTCCGTTAATAAGCAGGTCGCGGATTTCAATTTCGCAGGGCGGTAGTTCTTTCTCTTGTTCGGAGGCATTCAGCAAGATCATTTCACTGCCTGTAAAAAGCCAGTTTTCATTTTGCAGCGGGATGAAATAGGATTGAATGGTGATGTTTTTCAGTTCACCCTGCGCCGGATAGCGATAGGCTTTCATCAGCGAAGATATTCTGTACAATCCCTGATGACTGATTACCCAAAGTCCTCCTTTATGATCCGAAATGGCATCAAAAAAAGTAGAAGGTGTGTTTTTATTTTTTTGTAGTCCCTTTATGTCAGTTGGGTTCAGAAGATTTATCCGAAGTAGTCCCAGCTGATCGAAGGTGATCCATAGGTTGTGCTGCTCATCTTCTACCATCTTGTTGATAATGGCCTGCCTGTATTCGCCGGTTAAGCGACATACTTTCTTCAATCGATTACCCTTTTCATCATAGACTGAAATATCATCACCACCCACATAGATGCGCCCGTTTGGTTGCCTGAAGACACATTGAACAATGGATGATTTTACTTTTTCCACTGAAGACAATTCCAGTCCTGTATTCCCCTCCTTAATTTTTACTCTCCATAAACCCGAAGCAATGTTATAAGCGAGAAATTCATTCGGATCGGTGAGAGGTAAAATATTTGTAAAATCTTTGTCTTTAAGTTCAACACAATTCGGTGAAAGAGCAAGTGGATACATCGTTCTCTGCTTCTTATCATAGATGAGAATTCCTTTTCTGGTGGCATTCAGCAAATACCGTTCGTTATAGGGCGACGAAGCGAAAATTTCTGTGAACTGCTGATCAAGGAATGGAATACGACGATTCTCCAGAAGCTGTTGACTGCGGATATTAAACAGGTAATACGAACGTTGATCATACCAGGTAAAGGCTTCCAGGCGTTCAGCAGAAGAACCCTGAATAACTGTTAAATTATTGTTTTTGTTTTTCCATGGGTAAATCGTGAACTCCGGATTTTTCTGAGTTACTCGCCCAACTTCATGCTCTGAAAAAACCCATTGTTCTCCATTTTTGGACTTATATACGAATTTGATGATGTTACCTTCCGGACTTTTCAAATCGTTCCATGCACTTTCCGTAAAGGATCCGGTGTTGACATGGAACTCACGATAGGAAATTTCATTGCCAATTAAAATTGTTGAGTCGTTTAACCAAAACTGATCCGCGGCGATGTTATGAAGGTTCGGAGCCAGCGATCTGTCTTCAAAATAATAGGACGACCACTTTCCAGTTTGCAGGTCCAGTTGCTTGAGTCCACCACCCCAGGTGCCCACCCATATACTGTTATCGTTGCTTGGATCTTCGTTGATGTTCAGATATTGATTCTCAAATGGCAATGTACTACCCTCTGCTTTTACTGTCTGGTAAACCGATAATATTTTCAGTTGATCATTGATAACAAACACGAGCCCCATCCCGGCACCGGCAATTCGTCCATCACGCAAACGAGTTAATTTCTGGACATACCGTAAGTTCCCGGGGAAAGCAGATCGGTCGATGTAAGTTGCTTGCCAGGTATGAAGGTTTAAACGATACAAACCATAATACATATACGACAGAATCACAATACTATCGTTTACGAGTACGAAATCGTTGAAAATTTTTAAACCGGATCGTTTCTCCGTACCTGATCCTCCCAGGAAATTCCTCCACTTATTTTCCTTTTTGTTATACATGCTGAAGCCTCCGGAAGTAGCCAGCAACAACGTGTTTTTATCTTTTTCAATCAGGTGATTGATGGTATTGTGCGGAAGAGTGTTGGCGTTATTTACATCGAGATGGAACTGATCCATCTCCTTCCCATTCCAGCGAAAAAGTCCATCTACTGTACCCAACCAGATCGCTCCCGAAGAATCCTTAATCATCGTATTGATCACCGGACCGGAAATACCCTGCTTATCAGTAATCCATTCGATACGCGGCTGCCGGTTCTGAGCCAAACAGAACAATGGAAACAGCAACAAGAGCAAGACGAAACGAATAGAGGGCGCCATCAACCATAAAAATAGTGCAAATTGCCATATTGTCCACCCTACAGACACCGAATCATGCGAAAATAGAATGAATGTTCTATTGCAGAAAACCCAGAGTGAGGGCGAACCTCGAAGGTGGATTGCCGTAGGCCCCGAGTAAGGAACGCACCTCGGGGGTGGATTGCCGTAGGCCCCGAGTAAGGAACGCACCTCGGGGGTGGATTGGCAAATTAAAAGTTATTAATTTATTGATGGAATAGATCCGCGAATTCCGCTTAATTAGATTGAGTTTTTAAGATAGAAATACGGAAGCGGAACCGAATGATCAGTTTTATCCGTGTTCCCTACCAACTGTTTTAAAAAACTGAAACCTTAACTTTTCAAAACTCACACCTTGAACTTCAAGATGTAACAATGTTGAAAGACTCAAAGTTTTCTGTTCCTTTAGCTTCTCCTCCAGCACTTTCGTCGGCACCAAATAAAATGTCCATTGATCCAGATTCATGGGATTGATGGTTGCTTGATCTTTATGGTGCAGCAAGCAGAAGATGTAAACATCAGCCGGGCGGAATTTTTCAATGGAGTAGTTGTTATCCGGAAGTAGCTTGCTTCTGGGCGAGATATCGAAAATGATAGAAGAATAATCTGTTTGCTTCCAGGATTGAATATACGCTGCAGACTTCACCTCTATCTTGATATTATCATCAGTTATCAGATCCACTTCATCCCACTCCAACCTTGTGGGACGATGCAAACCAAGCGCCTTCATCACCAGAAACTCCGCCAGTATGCCACGGTTCCGGTTCTCCACCAGATCCGACTGATTCCACGCCCAGAAATCAACGATGCGGAAATCTAGTGGGTGATTGTCGAATATGAACGCATCGGATGGTGATAGCGGTGCGGTTTGAATCTTTCCCAGATTTGACATGAATATTTAAATTAGTTCAACAAGTCTATAAAAGATGTTTTAAGAATCTTAACATC
>JBIIRF010000424.1:0-8702 GCA_044341715.1 Bacteroidia bacterium
TCACACTTTCGGATAGGCTCGACCGTGAGTCGCCGCTGTTTGTGAAAGGATATGGTCCGGGTAGCTTAACCACCATCTCCCTGCGTGGCACAGGAGCAGCACATACCGCACTCACCTGGAACGGACTTTACATCAACTCACCCATGCTTGGACTGTACGACTTTTCCCTGCTTCCTGCCTGGCTACTCGGTGACATCACCGTACAATCCGGAGGAAACGGACCCCTCAGCGGCAATGGAGCCATTGGAGGTGCAATACGGATCAACAGCAACACCACGCCACGCCATGGACTCACGGCAGAACTCATGTCCGGCATCGGAAGCTTTGGTCAATACCAGTACGGAGGTGCATTCAGGTATGCTAACGGCAAGGTATATACGCAAACAAGGATTTACACACAAACGGCAGAGAACAATTTTCCCTTCACCGGTGTAGAAGGCGAATCGCGTACCCAACAACATGCACAATTCCGGCAATACGGATTCACTCAGGACCTGGCATTCGGAAAAGAAAGTAATCGATTCTCACTTCATACCTGGGCACTTCGCAATGAGCGTGAAATACCACCGCATATGCTTTCCTCCGTGAGTGAACAGGAACAGGATGATGAATCGTACAGGTTAGCTGCCAGGTGGTCTGTGATCCGGAAAAATTTTTTCTGGCATCTGCGCACCGGAGCACAACAGGAAAAAATTCATTACCGCGACGCTGCTGCTGACCTTGACGAACCCAGCAAAGTATTCAGTTTACAAGGAGAAGCAGATGCCGGTATACAATTACTTCCCCACCTCCGGATCACTGGTCAACTTGCCTGGCTACAAGCCTCCGCAACAGTTGAAGCCTATAAGGGCACCGTATCACAACAACAATACAGCAGCGCAATTAAAGTGTTGTACGAATGGAAAAAGATACAATCCACTGTTTCGTTCCGACAAGCCTGGTTCGACGGTAAGGCGGTACCGTTATTACCCAGTGCGGCATTGTTTATTCCACTCACAAAACATCTGGGACTTCGTGCAGAAACAGGAATGATTTACCGCATTCCCACGCTCAACGACCGGTATTGGCAACCAGGCGGTAATCCGGATTTGCATCCCGAAAAAGGATTCTCTTCTACAGCCGGACTCACCGGAAACTCTTCGTATAAGCACTGGAGATTCAGTTACTCGGCACAAGCCTTTCATACCCAACTGAACAATGCATTGATCTGGCTTCCGGGAACTGATGGTGTTTACTACGCTGCAAATATCCATGCCATAAAAAGCATAGGCGCCGATGCAAATCTTGAAGCTTCACTTCAACTTGGAAAATGGAAGGGCACACTCCGTTTCATGCCTGTTTACACATCTTCAATTATCACAAAAACGGATGCAAGTTATACATCTGCACTGAACAAACAACTCGTTTATACACCTCGCATTTTATATAAAGGCCAGATCGCTATCAACTACCGGCAATTCGCACTACAATACTTCCACCAATACACCGGCTATCGCTATGTCACGGTTGATCACTCCCAGTTTCTGGATCCGTTTGATGTAGCTGAAGTGTATTTATCCTGGGAAGGAACGCTATTCAAAAATGGTATAACCATTAGTGGAGGCGTGAAAAACATCTTCGACACCAACTATCAGGTGATTGCCTGGCGAGCAATGGCGGGACGATCCTTTCAGGCCAGGATATTATTTACTTTTGCAAAATGATGAGATTCCCCTTCGCCTCCAATAAATATTTCCGCTTACTGCTTTCAATCACTGCAGCGGCGATAATTATAAAAATGCTGACCATGCCTGCAGAAAATATGGCCATGCATTATTTCATCATCGCAGTAGCTGCCGGAATTTTCGTGCGCGGAATTTATCTTTTCTTTCAGAAGCCCGGAGGAAATACGGGAGAAGAATAATCTGAACTCTTTTTAAAATCTCATTACCTCACCAGACTCACCCTTCCAGTATACTCTTTAGGAGCCGGTTCACCATTGTGGACACGGAACATATACACATAGGTTCCTTCCGGACAAGGATCACCTTGATTTCCGTAAGTACCATTCCATCCATTTGAAAGTGAAGCAGACTGGAAGATCATCTTACCCCAACGATCGAAAATAAAGAACTCTGCCTTTTCAACTCCAATACCATAACCGGTGAAGTATTCGTTATCGCCATCGTTGTTAGGTGTAAAGGCGTTTGGAATATAGAAGGTAGTTTCGCCACGCACAACTACTTCATTGAGGAACGTATCAATACACCCTTCACTGCTGATCACTACTAATTGTATCCAATAACGTCCGGTATCCTGGAACACCCAATCAGGTGCCCATTCATCGGTTGTTACTCCATTGCCAAAATCCCAATGTGATTCTGCAGCGCCGGTACTTGCATTGATGAACTGCACTTCAGGGTGAAGGATGCTCACTACCTGCGGCTGTGTTGTATAGAAAGCGAAAGGAATCGGATATACTGTAACGGCGTTCGTTTGCGTATAGGAATTATAACATCCGTTTTCATCGGTGATTTCGAGTGTCACATCATAACTTCCTTCTTCGGAATAAATATGCGTTGGATTCCATCCTGAACCTGTTAAGCCATCACCGAAATTCCAGCTATAGTCAGCAGTAAGTGATGAATAACCGGAAGAAATAAATGGTATACTCACCGGATTACATCCTGCAGTATCGACCGGAGTAAAGATGATCGGTGGTAATGGATTAACTACTACCAATTGTTGTGCAACCGGCGAATAAACTGTACAACCATCGCTGAGGGTTACAGCAAACTGTGTAGTCGTATCCGGAGTATCCGTGAATCCATTGACAGATGTTTGTCCTGTATTCCACGTGTAGGTATAAGGCCCGCCATTTCCACCGGATGCTGAGGCAAGCAACTGTGTAGCATCACCGGCGCATAATGTATCATCGCTAACTGTTAATGTAATAGCAAGCGCAGGATAAACCGGAACATCGATTCCTGCAACTGTAGCAGTACATCCGTTCGCATCGGTAATTACAACCTGATAGCCGGAGGTTACTGCCGGACTCACACTAGCTGTGGCTGTTTGCTGACCATTGCTCCATTGATAGGAATAAGAAGGAGTACCGCCATTCACAATAGTTTGCAGTGAAGCAGATTGTCCGATACAGATGGTATCAGCATCAGCCACCGCTGCAGTAAGCAATGCAGGTTGTGTAACAGCGAAAACGGTGTCTGTTTTACAATTATTGGCATCGGTGATAGTAACCGAATAAACTCCCGGACTCAACGAATTAATTGCAGCAGAAGTTGCTCCATTGCTCCAGTTATATGAGTACGGTAATACACCACCGTTAGGAATCATCTGAATGGACGCATTCGCATCACCAAAGCATAAAATCGGTTGTACGTTTGACTGAAACGCCAATAAAGCAGGCTGGGTGATATTAACGTTCTGTAAAACCGTACATCCATTGTCATCAGTAATCGTCACTGTATAGGTACCGGCGATGAGTCCCGAAGCATTGGTGCCGTTAGTACCATTCGACCATTGATAAGTATATGGACTCACACCACCACTGGCGGCAACCTGTGCAGAACCTGTATTACCTCCATAGCAGAGAACTGCCGAAACAACCGGAGCGGCAGGTTGGATCGCAGCAGGTTGTGTAATGGTAACTGTACTTTGTATCAGGCAATTGTTATTATCGGTTACGATCAGCGTGTAAGTACCTGCAGAAAGAGCAGCAGCTGAAGAAGAAGTACTTCCGCTGGTCCAGTTATAGGTGTAAGGAGTTGTTCCGCCATTTACTATGAACGAAGCAGCACCATTATTTCCACCATAGCAGGAAACCATTGACACCTGTTGTTGATTTAAACTCAAAGCTGTTGGTTCTGTTATTATGGTCGATTGTTGTGTAGTACAACCATTGGCATCTGAAATAAGAACAGTATACGCACCAGCCTGGAGTCCACTAGCGCCATTATTCGCGGAACCGGAAGACCAGCTATAGGTATATGGAGATACACCGCCTGTCACATTCGCAACAGCACTTCCATCTGCACCGCCATTACAGCTTACCATATTCACCGGCGAAGCTGATACAGCAAGTATGGCCGGTTGTTGAATAGAGAAATTTCGCGCATCGGAACAACCGAAGGCATCAGTTACAGTTACACTATATGCGCCTGCATTCAATCCGGATATAGCACTTCCCGTAGCACCTGTTGACCATAAAGTATTAAACGGTGCTGTTCCATTGCTGAAACTTACCTGCGCACTTCCAGCAGCAGCACCATAACATTGCACATCAGTAGTAGCGACATTGGAGATTCCCGGACCCGGGAGGCCGGTTACCAACACCGAAGATTGTGCAGAGCACCCATTGGCATCTGTCACGGTGATCGTGTATGTACCACCATTTAAACCGGTAGCCTGCGCAACAGACTGACCATTGCTCCACGAATAAGTATAACCGGTAGTTCCACCCAATGCTTGCACATAGGCAGTACCGTTAGAAGCATTGCATTGCGTTGGTGTGGCAGATACCTGTAAGAGGATAGAAGTCGGTTCCTGAACGATCACCACCTGAGCCGATGTACAACCATTCACATCTGTCACATCCACTGTATAATTGCCCGCCGACAATCCCGTCGCCGTAGCTGCATTCCCGCCATAAGGCAGCCAGTTATAAGCAAAAGGACCGTTACCGTTTATAATCTGCACACCGGCTGATCCATTAGCTCCACCGTTACAGGTAACAGAAGTAACATTATTCACTGCAAGAACAGGTCCACCCGCATTCGCGACAGCCACCGATGCTGTTGAAGTGCACCCATTGGCATCACTAACGGTAAGCGTATACGAACCTGCAGCTACCGCATTCAGTATTGGGTTAGCAGGATTTCCGCCTGACCATGTATATGTATAAGCACCGGTTCCCCCGCTAACTGCAGAAGTTACTGTACCATTGGCAAAACCACAGGTAGACTGTTGCGAAGTAAGTTGCACCGACAAAACGGGTGGTTCAGAAATTACCACCGGAATATTGGTAACACAACCATTCGCATCGGCTACCGCAACAGTATAATTGCCAACCGGTAAACCGGAAGCCAGTGCAGCAGAACCACCTGAAGGAGACCACGAATAAGTAAACGGACCATTACCCGCATTTACTGAAACAGAAGCTTCTCCATCGGAAAGTCCAAAACAGGAAACGGCTGTAATACTCTGAACTGCCACCTGAGGTCCACCTTGATTGCCTACCCCAGCAATTGCAGAAACTGTACAACCATTCGCATCGGTAATGGTAACTGTATACGAGCCTGCTCCTAAAGCAGATGCCTGTGCTGTTGTTTGTCCATCAGACCAGAGGTACGACAATGCACCGGTGCCACCATTGGCATTCACCTGTGCGCTACCGTTCGTTCCTCCGCAAGTAGCATCTACTGTAACAACAGCCGACTGAATAGCAGAAGCCTGTCCGATATTTATTGCTGAAGAAAAGGAGCAACCATTATTATCCGTCACGGTAACTGTATAGGCACCCGCTGTTAAATTTGTAATTTGCGGACCTGCGTTACCGTTACTCCATAGGTACGTATAAGGTGTTGTTCCTCCGTTCACATTCACAGAAGCCGAACCATCAGCACCATTAAAACAGGTAGCAGGTGTATTCGACGACTGCACAGTCAGTGAAGAAGGCTGTGTTACACTCACATTTACTGAAGTGGAACAACCATTACCATCGGTAACTGTCACTCCATAGTTTCCGGCAGAAAGATTCAAGGCCTGCTGATTCACATCTCCATTCGACCAGAGATACTGATAAGCACCTGTACCACCATTTGCATTCACTGTAGCTGAGCCATTGGCATTTCCGCAACTTGCCTGATTGGTTACAACAGAGAGGTTGATGGCAGCAGGTTCGGTGATAGATACATTCACGCTACTCTGACAACCATTTGCATCCGTAATGTTCAGTACATAAGCACCGGCACTCAATCCGGAAGCATTGTCGGCATTTCCTCCGGATGGTGTCCATTGATAAGCAAATGGTCCGTTACCTGCAGATACATTCACTGTTGCTGCACCATCATTTCCACCATTACAACTAACATCAGTTATAGATTGAACTGCTGCTGTTGGTCCGCCCAAATTGGAAACGGCTGCAATTGCTACTGCAGTACATCCGTTAGCATCAGTAACAGTTACCGTATAGCTTCCTGCAGCAAGTGAATTGATCGAATTCGTGTTTGATCCTGTAGACCATAGTACATTTAATGCACCGGTACCGCCGTTTGCATTTACCTGAGCCGTACCGTTGGATTGTCCGCAGGTTGCATCGGTCGTATTCACTACTGTATTAATAGCAGAAGGTTCCTGAATCGTTACGTTCTCCTGAATGGTACAACCATTGGCATCTGTAATGATACAGGTATACACTCCTGCGAGGAGTCCTGTTGTTTGAGCAGCGAGTCCACCATTACTCCATTGATACGAGAAAGGCAATGTTCCGCCATTCACCACTACTTCAGCAACGCCATCATTCCCGCCATTGCAGGAAGCATCGGTTACTACCGGAGCGGCAGTTGTTAAAGCAGGTGGAGTATCTACCAGAATATTATCTGTCAGCGTACAGCCGTTATCATCGGTCACTGTAACTGTATAAGTCCCCGTGATTAATCCACTTGCGTTTCCATTCAGATCACCGTTCGACCAGAGGTAGGTATAAGGAGCAGTGCCACCCGACATATTCACCTGTGCACTACCGTTAGGCTGACCACAGGAAGCATCTACAGAAGATAAAACAGCCGACAAAGCTGTTGGTTCATTGATTACCACCGGAAGCGATGTAACACAGCCATTCACATCTGTAACATCTACTGTGTAATTTCCTGCACTCAGGTTACTGGCGTTAATACCATTACCACCCGAAGGAAGCCATTGATATGTATAAGGGCCATTTCCACTGTTCACCACCACGGAAGCAGTTCCATCGGCACCCGATTGACAACTCACATCGGTTGTATTCTGAACAGCAATAGAAGGACCACCTTGATTTCCGATATTAATATTACCTGACTGCGTACAACCATTTGCATCTGTTGCAATCACGGTATATACAGCAGCTGAAAGTCCGGAAGCCGAATTTGTATTTGAACCATTCGACCATTGATAGGTAAACACACCTGTACCTCCGTTTCCACTCACCGAAGCCGATCCATTCGACTGACCACAGGTAGCATCTGATCCGATAACATTCAACACCATTGCAGCGGCTTCACCAACATTTACAGAAGCAGCATGACTACATCCGTTGTTATCAGTAATCGTAACACTATATACACCGGCTGTCAACCCTGTAATCTGTGTACCAACAGAACCATCATCCCAAAGGAAAGTATAGGGCGGAATTCCTCCACCGGCCACAACCGATGCGCTTCCGTTATTTCCACCGGCACAGGAGGCATCGGAAGGATTCATTACATCGGTGATATCAGTTGGTTCAATAACTATAGGCTGAGTAATAGCGGTACATCCTCTCGCATCTGTAACAGTCACTGTATATGTACCGGCAGTAAGATTAATTCTGCTTGCACCGAGAACACCACCCGGATTCCAATCGTAGGTATAAGGAGTTGTTCCTCCCTGCGCATCTACTGAAGCCGTACCATCTGCACCTGCAAAACAGGAAACAGGAGTAGTGAGATTACTTGCTGTTAAAGCGGTTGGTTCAAGAATATCAAAAAACATCGCAGTACTGCAACCATTCACATCCGTAACAGTCACTTTATAATTTCCTGCAATCAATGTAGTAGCTGTAGCGGAAGTACCACCAATCGGCAACCAGTCAAAAGTAAACGGACCATTACCGGAAACTACATTCACCGTAGCTGAACCATCTGCGCCGCCAAAACAGCTAACATCTGTCACAGGACCTGCAGCCAATACCGGACCGCCCGTCGCATTCACGATTACTGAACCATTCACTGAGCAACCATTCGCATCTGTCACAGTAACAGAATAGGATCCTGCACTTATCGCACTTGCAGTAGCAGTCACAGCACCATTATCCCATAAATAAGAATACGGAGCCGATCCATTCGAAGGCGTCACTGTCGCTGATCCATTGGCGTTTCCGCAAATAGAATTCACAGAAATAAAATTGAGCTGTATTGCAGTTGGTTCATTTAAGACTGAAACTAACGTTCCCGTACATCCGAAATTATCGGTTACAGTAACTGTATAGGTGCCCGCTGTAAGATTGGAGTTCACCGCTGTTGCCCCGCCGGAAGACCAGACATACACATAAGGAGAAACGCCACCAGCAACGGATATACTTATACTTCCGTTGGTGCCTGCATTGCAGGATGGATCCGTAACCACATCCGGAGAAGGAACAGGACCGGCGAGATCAGGAATATTTACTGTTTGATTCGCGGTACATCCATTGGCATCGGTTACCGTTACTGTATAAGCACCGGCAGGAAGTGATGAAACAACATTATTCACGGAAGTCCCGGTAGACCATGCATAGGAATAAGGAGATACTCCGCCGGCTACCTGCACATCAGCCCCACCATCTGACTGACCACAATGTGCAGTTGTAACTGTGAAAGGAGTTACAAGTGCAGATGGTTCATTGATCACCGCCACCACTGTAGAGGTACATCCATTGTCATCTGTCACCGTAACGGTATAATTTCCTGCAATCAGATTTGAGCTTTGCA
>JBIIRF010000409.1:0-2539 GCA_044341715.1 Bacteroidia bacterium
CATCATCTGAAGAATATTGTCGGACCGGATCTCGCTGAAGAAATACTGACTACTCCTGAAGTGAGCGAAGGCGATTTTAAATCACGACGCAAACAAATTGCTGCACTTCGCGAAATTCTCCGCAACACCGATCATCCCGAAGCCAAACAGCTATTACAACTCACAGATTTCCTCTCTGAAAAATCAGTATGGATCATTGGTGGTGATGGATGGGCGTATGATATTGGATTCAGTGGACTTGACCATGTACTTTCCACAGGAGAAAATGTAAATATTCTGGTTCTTGATACCGAAGTATACTCGAATACCGGCGGACAGAAATCGAAATCCACTCCATTGGGTTCGAGTGCGAAGTTCTCTATCAAAGGAAAGCAGACCTCTAAAAAAGATCTTGCATTGCAGGCCATCGCTCATGGAAATGCCTATGTTGCACAAATTGCAATCGGCGCCAATGATCAGCATACCGTACGAACTTTGCTTGAAGCAGAAGCATTCCCCGGCCCATCAATTGTCATCGCTTATAGCCATTGCATTGCGCATGGATACGATATGGCGAAAGGAGCAGAACATCAGGCCAACGCTGTGAAATCCGGATACTGGCCTTTGTTCAGGTACAATCCACACAAAGCAAAAGGGGAGCGATTCAGTCTCGATAGCAAGGATGCATCATTACCGGTTGAAGACTTCCTCTACAAAGAGCAACGCTTCGAAGTGATTCGTGCGAAGAATCCTGCACGTGCGGAAGATTTCCTACACCGTGAAGAACAGGAAATATCAAGCCATTGGGACAAACTGCTTACTTTAAAGAATCTATAAAAAAACTGAACACCATTATCCTCTACAAAACGTCATGTGGGAAACTGCATGGCGTTTTTTTTCAGGAGGCCATCTTCAATGCACCGCGTACATACAAAGGCAAGTCAATCAATGAACCATCGGCAGCCTGATTGCGGTGATGTCCGAGACGAACGATAATCAAATTCTTCGAAGGAACAACAACAATGTATTGACCAAGAATTCCCCGGCAATAAAATAGTTTATGTCCATCCACTTCGGAAATCCACCACTGATAACCATACTCGGTATTTGGCTTTCCTTCATCCATCAATGGCGCAGGTACCACACTCTCCTGCACAAAAGAAGTATCCAGTAATTGCTGACCATACATATTTCCGAGATGCAGATACAATGCACCGATTCTCGCAAAGTCGCGGGCGTTAGAATAAATACAACACGAAGCCTTTTCCATTCCACCATCTTTATCGATGGTCCATTCAGCAGGATGTTCTGCACCCAATGGTTGCCACAATGATGCCGCACAATATTCACTGAGATTTTTTCCCGTAGCGCGCATGATGACCATTGCGAGTAACTGCGTTGCACCTCCCTGGTAATAATAATTTTTACCCGGTTCTCCCACTACTTCCAGACGATCCATCAACCCTTTGAGATCTTTCCCGTAATAGGCTTCTGTAGTAACACTGAATAAACTACTGTAAGCCTCATCCCAGCTCAACGCAGCCGACATAGTGATCAGCTGACGAAGGGTCAGTTTTCCTTTGCTGTTTTCTTTGTATTCAGGAATAAACTCCCCTACTGTTTGTTCAAGGTTTTTGATATACCCTTGCTTCATAGCTATTCCCGTCAGCACACCAATCACACTCTTCGACATCGAAAATGAATTAGACAACGATGAATCACTGTAACCATCCCAATACGCTTCGTAAAGAATGGAATCATTCTGAATGATCAGATAGGCCACACTTCTTTCTCTGACGAGTTCATTGGCAGTTGCCGTGTCGAGGGGAAGTTTATTGTAACGCTCCGAAACTGCCCATGGACGTGGTGTTCCGTTCTCTACTTTCCGTTGAATAAAAATATCATTGTCATCGATGTTCACATAATTGTACACGAGTGCTTTTATTACCCATGATTTTCCGGTAGCATACAAGCCAACTACCGCAAGTGCAATGAAAACAACTATTGATCCTGCGAAATATTTTAATGCCTTTTTCATCGTTCAACGAAGATATAAAGATTCCGTTAAAACCACTATCAAGAAAAGAATCTGTAATATTAATTACTATAAAAACAGTTCTTCGTTCACTCCAGCCAGCACCTGAAAAGCAAACAGCTCCTGCATATGCAGCAACACTTTCAGCTTCACCTCTTCGATATCCACTTCGCGTCCTAACTCTGCCTGCAGGGAAGTGACACCTTTATCAGTGATACCACAGGGCACTATCCGGTTAAAAAAATCCAGATCGCTGTTCACATTGAATGCAAATCCATGCATGGTTACCCAGCGACTACAACGAACACCGAATGCACAAATCTTTCTTGCATCATTGCCTTTCTCTATGTCGAGCCATACACCGGTGAGCCCTTCTATTCGTCCTGCAGTTAAACCATAATCTGCACAGGTGAGGATAATACTCTCCTCCAACAGCCGAAGGTATTTATGGATATCATTAAAAAAATGATCGAGGTCGAAGATCGGATAGCCGACCAATTGTCCCGGACCATGATAGGTAATATC
>JBIIRF010000410.1:0-2537 GCA_044341715.1 Bacteroidia bacterium
AATAATTAATTCTCCTTGGGCAAAATAAATACCTTGTCGTTATTATTTGCCGGTTTGGAATTGGAATTTCCAGTACCTGATGTTTTACCATTAGGATTTTTCAGCAGTGAGTTAAGTACCTGAATGGAATCCTTCATAGCCTGATTCTGTTTCAACAGTTCATCTGACTTTAACTTCTCTGCTTTAAGATTTTTCGATAGTGTAATTACCAGATCTCCTCCGTCATTACCTTTTACCATTTCCTTGTATTTCAGTAAATCCTGGTTGATCTGAATTAAACTGTCGAAACTTACCCGACGCTGAAATAATTGCTTTTCCAGCGTAGAAATTCGGGCATCATAATCCGCTTTGAGTTTCACCGTTTCTTTTTCACTGCCTTTGAAGGATTCGATACGTTCCTTTAATTGTTCGTTTTCGGACTGCGCTTTGTTCAGTTGCGTTTTTAACTCGATGATGGATTCCGCCAATGCAATTACATCTGCTTCGCCGGAAGAGGAGCCGTCAGGATTGTTTCCTGCGATACTACCATCAACGGGTTTTTCATTCGTGAAAAGGTACACGAAATCTACTTTACCCATGGTGCCGGGTCCGATTATAAAACCTGTACTTCCGGATTTATAAGCGATCTCTGTGAAAGAAAGAAGTAAGGTATTATTCAGATACAAATCATACTTTTTATCGTGTGTACGAAGTTCAACGAGGTTGGCAAAATTTACCGGCTTTAACAATTGCGATTTCATCCATCCGCCATCTTTTGAATTTCCGGTCAGATACGCGTAGCCGGAAGGAGTAAGTTGCCGGAGTCTGTATTGCTGAAGCTTGTTGATCTCAAAGATAAATCCACCGGTTCCGCCTTCCTGTGCCATGAAAATAAAACCTAAACTACCTTCTTCAATACTACTCTTCACTAGTTTGAGCGAAGTAACAAGGCGAAATGATTCCGGTTGTTGCTTCATTTCGCCCATTGCTGCGAATGGAGATAATTTCGATTTGCGCTGTAAAATATATTCTCCATCCTGAACCAGTAATAAATTTTCTGAGTTCGATAGAGTAGGCCAGTCAGCACTGACAGAATCAAAACCTTCCTTATAAACCTGATATTCGAATTTAATATCAACCAGTGGCTTCAGCGTAGATTTAGTTTGTCCATACGCCAGCGATCCGCAAGAGCAGAGTAGTAACAGAAGAAACTTTCGGCTATTTAACATATCCAGGATGGCTCAAAGGTACAACTTGATTCTGCATAAAAAAGAAAGGCAGTTGTCCTTAGAGAACAACTGCCTTTTCAAATAATAAATCTTTTTACTTCACCTTGACAAGGCGTTGATTTCCAATTAATTGACCGTTACTATATACTCCAACTATGTATAAACCGGATGGAATTGATTCATCACCGAATGTTTCAGAGTTAATAGAATTCGTCGGTTTGCTGTAGATGATGCGTCCGGTATAGTCCATTATTGTAACAAGATTGGCAGTTTTTTGGAGTTCCTCACTTAATACAATTTTGAAGATTCCACTGCCCGGATTAGGGAATAAGCGGATAGTGGAAGTACTGGAATTTTCATCTATAGATTGCGGACCATTGGTCACACTGAATTTATCTAAGCCGGCTTCAAGAATTGTTTGGCTTATCGCGAAATCAGAGATGCGTACACTTAACTGCATGGCAGCTCCGGGAGTAAGATAATTACTCAAACGAAGACTTGCACTTACCCATGTACCCGGATTTGGATCTGCCAATGTAATCTGCTCCAGATTTACGGTATTAATACCATCGCTGATTCGGATGAACAATGTATCCATGTTCGCAGCAGAGGTAGTAGAAGGACACTGGTACCATCTCTCATAGTTGATGTATGGATCAGTGTAGGTCGAGAGATCCATTATTGGAGATGTCAGAGTGGTTACACCATTGTCGACGTCATCAAAAGTTGCATTACCACCTCCGTTTCCGGTTACGAAAGCATAGTTGGAACAATCAGACTGACTATCAACGCCAGGATTTCCGGGTATTGAACCAAGTGTCGTTCCAACCGGGATTCCACGCTCCCATTCACCGCTGGTTGTTGAGGAGTTAACAGTCCATCCCAGATCAGTAGCGAAATCATCATAATACCCATGCTGCAACGAAATTGAAAAAGGAACTGAGCCATCAGCAAAGATGGTTTGGCAAAAAGTGATGAATCCCCATTTGGTAACCAGAATATCCAGGTTTTCGGAAGTCATGTTCGTAATGGTAAATATTCCGCTACCGTTGGTAGTTGTATATGTAGTGTCAACACCATTCGTTACCATTACTTCAGCACCTGCAATAGTCTGTGTAGTGGAAGCATCCAGCACAGTGCCGGACAGCACGAAGGGAGCCAATGCCACATTCAACGTTGTTAATTGTCCACTGGTCAATGAAACACCTTGAATCAGCTTTGATTTATATCCCAACTTTGTAAATTCTACATCATATATTCCAGGTATTGCCAATCCGGTTTTATAATCACCGATGAGGTTACTTAACTTCTCTTTGTTCGGTCCAAGAA
>JBIIRF010000066.1:0-8679 GCA_044341715.1 Bacteroidia bacterium
ATATACGTTAGCGTTAGTATTTTCTGAAAGCTGTGGGATGCCGGTCAGGAGCGAAGGGTCGAGGATGAATAATCCACCGGTTTGCGTACCAATCCATACTTTACCTGAATCATCTACTCGCACACTTTGTATCCAAATATCGGTGAGCGGAGAGTTAGCAGTATCATACTTGATGAAATTGTTTCCATCTTTAAATAATAACCCTTGATCGAAGGATCCAATCCATGGTTTATCAATCAGATTGAAGGAAACACTGGTGAGTCCGGCCGTTGGAATATTGGATGATACAAGATTATAGGTAAACCAGCCAAAGCCGGCCAGCTTTACAATGAGGCCATTCGCCGGAGACGCCATATACACATTACTTAAACTATCCATATCAATACCCAGAATTGTGTTGTCGGAAATCCCGGAGTTCTGAACTGTGTATGTGGTAAGGTTCGTGTCTTTTTCGATCAGTAAAACTCCTCCGTTTACAGTACCAACCCATTTATTATCTGTAAGTGTATCTACATAAATGCAGGCTATATTGTTAGAGCCGAGTATGCTATTCCACATGGTGTAGATGGTCCAGTTATTCAGGGAGTCGATTTTTGCAAGACCACCTGTTGTGCCGATCCATTTTTGTCCTAGTGTATCTATTGCCAGGCTACGTACAAAATCATCAGGCAGTGGAGAGTTGAGTGTATTATAGCTCGTCCAGGTAGTACCATCAAAGGAGGCTAAACCATTAGAGAATGTACCTACCCATAGGGTATTCAGTGAGTCTATTGCCAGACTACGTATTCCATTGGCAGGAATATTTGAATTGGAAGTATTGTAATTGGTCCAGTTGCCGTTCACCAGTTTTGAAAGGCCAAAATCAGTTCCAATCCAGGTAGTAGAATCATTTTCGAACAGAATACTGCGAATGGAATTATCACTGATTTGTGAGTTGGTCGTTGTATAGTTCGTCCAAGCCTGCTGACTAATGGCCAGATTAGAGGTAAAGAGGAGGGCAATGGAAAGAAGGATCTTTTTCATTTGGATTAGAGTTGCTCAAAAATACGAAGCCGCTCCTATTTCTAAGAACGGCTTCGGTTGAGATTTATCAGCAATGCTTATTCAATAACTAAGCGCTGCGCAAAGGATTTACCATCCTGAAGGATACTTACTACATATACTCCCGGAGTTAATGTCTTCAGGTCGATCATGTATGAGTTTAATCCATTGTCAGGATGAACTGATTGTACATAGATAGATTGACCGAGTACGTTGGTCAGGCGGATTTCAGCTTGTTTGTCAGAGTTGCTGTTGTACTGAACTTCAACATAGCTGGTAGCAGGATTTGGCATCAGGGAGATTCCGCTCACTGTGTTGTTAGTGAAATCAGAGATCTTCGGACAGTTGCTCACTACTACATCAAGTGTACGATTACCGGAAGTACCACAAGCATTGGTTGCTTTCACACGGATTTTAGATGTTGCAGAATTCGTAGCGTAATCTACTACAGCGTTAACCGTTCCTTGACCTCCAGCGATGGTAGCAAGGTTTGGTGCAGTCCATGTGTATGAAGTAGCGTTGTATACCGGGGAAATTGAATAGTTCACACCGGTTTGTCCTTTACAAACGCTGGTAGCTCCAGTGATTACTCCGGGAACTGATGGTTTTGCTGTGATTGCTTTTGTGCGGGCTGCACTTGTACCACAAGCATTGGTTGCAGCTACAGCAAGTGTACCACTTACAAAGTTTGGTGTAAATTGTACAGATACAGCGTTAGTTCCTTGTCCGGAGAGAATATTCGCACCTGCAGGAACTGTCCAGTTATATGTGATTCCAGCTACAGCTGCTACAGAGTAGTTTTCCGTGCTGTTACAAACTCCACCTGCGTTTCCGGTCATTGTTCCAGGAGTTGCAGGGTTATTTAATGAGAGTGCTTTTGTACGTAATGCACCGTTACCACAGCCGTTAGAGGCGTATACACTCAGTGATCCTCCGGTATAAGCTCCGGTGAATTCCAATGTTACAGCTGTAGTACCTTGTCCGCTGAGAATGTTTACACCTGCTGGAGCTGTCCAGTTATAGGTGATAGCGCGAAGTGTATTGGCAATAGAGTAAACCTTTGTTTCACCGGGACAAGCTTTTCCAGCACCTGTAATTGAACCTGGTGTAGCAGGAACTGAAGTTTGTGCTGATACTGCAACACAGGTAGCTGCGCTGCTTCCACATCCATTCGATGCTGTTACGCAAAGACTGCCGTTCACAACAGTAGTAGCACTTACGTTAATTGAGTTTGTGCCTTGACCTGAGGTTATATTCATTCCGGCTGGTGCTGTCCAGGTATAAGAGGTAGCGTTTGGATTTGCATTTACCGTAAAGCTTCCGCTCAATGGTAAACAGTTATGTGCCGTTCCCACAACAGATGTAGGAGCGAATGGCGCATTGTTAACTGTTACAGTTACACTGGCAGAACCAGTACAACCGTTTACATCAGTTCCAACAACTGTATATGTGTTTGTGAAATCAGGTGAAGCATTTACAGTAGCAGCTGTGGTGTTGTCAAGGCCTGTAGCCGGACTCCAGCTATAAGTGCTGGCACCACTTGCAGAAAGTGCTGTAGATTGTCCTGCGCAGATAGTAACATCAGCACTTACAGTTACAACCGGATTCGGATTTACAGTTACAGTAATATCTTCTGTACTGCTGCAACCATTATTTGAACCTGTTACTGTGTAGGTAGTTGTTTGTGAAGGGGAAGCGACAACCTGATTTCCTGAAGTCGTGTTCAGACCTGTTGCAGGTGACCAGGAGAGTGAAGGTGCGCCGGTAGCAAACAATCCAACAGAAGCACCCTGGCAGATAGCAACATCCGCAGAAGCATTGAGAATTGGTGCCTCATTTACTACTACAGTTACATAAGCTGTATCAGTACAACCAGAGGAAGTTCCAATTACCATGTATGTAGTGGTAGCTGACGGTGATGCATTTACGTTAGCACCTGTAGTAGCACTCAATCCGGTAGAAGGGCTCCAAACATAACTGGTTGCTCCGCTTGCAGAAAGGGCTGTGCTTTGACCTGCACAAATTGGTGCAGGAGTATTTGTTGTTACATTGATGTTGCTTCCGACTGTTACTGTTACATTGGCAGATCCCTGACAGCCTGTTCCGCTTTCAGTAGCAGTTACAGTGTAGGTAGTACTTGCAGTTGGATTTACCGAAGTATTCTGATTTGCAGAATTGAAACCGGCAGGATTAGAAGTCCATGCGTAACTTAAAGTGGTAGGCACAACATCGTTCAATGTCAATGTCCAACTGTTGATGGTTCCAATATCTGTTCCAGCCTGATCTGTTACTTTTAATGTCCATGTTCCGTTTGCATTCCCTGTAAGCGAAGTGAATGGACCATCAGGACGATAACTTCCCGCGAATGGCGCACTTCCATTGGCGATAGCTGTGGCTGCTGATGCAATGAAGAGTGTGTTATTGAAGTTGTTTCCACTTCCACCTCTGCGGTTACTTAAATTAATGGCGTTTCCGGATGGTGCAATTAATTGAATTAATAAATCACCATCATAAGTATGCGTAATATTAATTCGTACACTAACAACAGTATTGGAGTTGATCGTTAATGGATCAATATCTGCTACAGTGATATAACTTGAAGCTCCGGTTGGGTTATTATCAGGGATTGGTACAACAGTATTATTTGTATAGGCTACTGATTGATTTGCTGTACCACCTGATGTAGCAGAAGAAGTTAGTGAAACAGTTTCTCCCGGACAAATAGAATTTGGTGTTGCTGCAGCTGTAACCGGAATCTGTGTTACGGTAACTGTAGTTGGTGCAGAAGTTGAAACACATGAAGAACCGGTATTTACAGTAACAGAATAACTACCTGCCTGTGATACTGTGATAGATTGCGTAGTTGCTCCGTTAGACCAGAGGTAGTTTGTTGCAGAGCTAGCAGTAAGTGAAACGCTTCCGCCCTGGCAGAATGTAGTAGCACCACTGGCTGTAATAACAGGATTGGTTCCGCCTTGTTGAGTTAAAGTAACAGGCACCGCAAGTACGTTATTGTTTTCGTTGCTTTCAAGGAAGTAGTTGTATGGATCCAATTGTACAACGATCCAGTAGCTGCCATTACAAAGGCCCGGAGGAAGGTTAATCCACATTCCATCCAGTGATTGATAATAAATATCAGTATAACCGGAAGAGATACCCTGCACAGAAGGAGAACATCCGTAAGAACCACCGCCTAAGCCATAGTTCGGGAAGTTACCGTTTGTTAATACGTTGTTTGCACTGTCAACACAGTGACCGTTGTAGGTAGAACAACTACCGTAGTCCATCAGACAGAAAGCCAGCTTAGAACCTGTTCCAACTACCGGCCAGTTTAATGGATTCGGATCGGAAGTAGCAGTACGCAAAGTATAAATACCCCAATCATCTACGTGCATGTGTGAGTGAGTAGGGTGATAAGTCATACTTCCTGCAAAACGGTCAGTATAAGACATTGTATTACCGGTTTTGCGGTACACACGTTGTACTACCAATTGACGGAGAGGCTGACCGTTAGGACAGGTAAAGTTACTGGGTACATTGTAAAATGTATCCGTTCCGCAAATAGCAGTAGGCAATGCGCGAACTTCCAATGGTCCGTGTCCGATATTCGGAGTAGATACCGATAAACGTAAACGACCGTCGTTTCCGCTGCAGGAAGGACTACAAGTTTGCGGATACTCAATATATCCACTTGATCCATTTACCAACAGAGGAGGACGAGCAACGTGAATATCCGGAAGAAGATCACAGTTGGTTGTTCCATCCTTACAAACGCAGGAAGTCGCATTCGTAGTTGTACACTGAGAGTAACCGAGAAAGGGTAGCATGATACATGCAAACCATAACAGTACTTGTTTTTTCATGAATAGAGTAGGGCTAATTATTTCGTGTGTTGTATTAATTGGCAATTTATTAGTTTTCGGCGACATGAGCAACATCAATTGCTGCAATGTGCTTTTAAATTATCTGTAGGCTTTCCTTTTACAAAGATGCGGTAGTTTCTGCAGTTCCTGACGAACTCTTCGACTATACGGGGTCAGGCTTGGGTGAAAGCACCAAAAAAAAGGGTGAATGAAAAATCACCTTCTGACGATTATCATAATATGTCAAAATACGACTTTAATTGTTTGTTTGTCAATATTTTATCTCAAAAGACGGTCAAGTGTTCTCTTGATATCAGCCTTATAACGGAGCCACTCTTCACCGGTTGCCGGCCCTGAAAAACCTGTGTGAACCTTGACAACCAGTCCTTTACGATCGATAAATAAGGTGGTAGGATAGGAGAAGAAGCCTGTTACTCCCTGCAATACTTTTTCCACCTCCCCTTTTCGGGCTACACCGGCAACTAATACCGGATAGCTCACCTCCAGTCGGTTTTTCATTCTTCTGACGTTATTGGAGGCTCCCCGGAAATCCTCGGAACGTTCAAAAGAGAGCCCGATTATTTCCAGGCCTTCTTCCTGCCGGGCTTCATAGATGCTATCAAGGAAGACAGTTTCATCCATGCAGTTTGGACACCATGTCCCCATGATCTGGATGATTTTAACTTTGTTTCGGTAATCCGTATCCGTTAGTGATACAAAGTTGCTGTCGGGATCCGGTAGCCGGAAATTGATTGCACCTGTTGCAGTAGTTATGCTTCCCGGGTCACGAAGTTTAATGATGTCGTTTCGTTCTGCCACGAATTTACCTTTATAACTTAATCCGGAATATTGCATTCCTTCCATACGGTTGCCGTTTACTTTGGCCAGATATAACCATGCATGTGCACCATCGAATACACTTAATTTCAGTGAATCTCCATCGATTATTCCTTCCAGAAAGCGGTGATCACCGGATTCAGTCAAAAAAGTTCCTGTTACTTTTCCTTCTTTCTCCCTGAAGACGCCAATTGCCAGTGATGAGTCTGTAGTACCTGCATCAAACCATGTTTCCCATCTGCCTTCAACTGATTGCGTATAGGCTTCACGTTTAGTAAGTGGAAATCGTTGAGATATGTTTTTTATGCCCCTGAATGGAATTACAGCTGGCACTTTTCTGCCTTTATTGATCCAGTTACCTGTAAGCTCACCAGCTCCGGCTTTTAGTCTGAATTCAGAATCGTAAAGTGGTAATGTGATGAACACTGAATCACCCTCCATTGTAATTTCATCGCAGATAATTTTTTCTTCGGCATTGTAAATATACATCACCGGTTTACCATCGTGATTGCTTATCTCGAAGCGAAAGGGTAGTTCTGCTCCCGGCAATTGAAGTATCCCGAGCCATAAACCGATCAATAAACTGAAATTCATGTTTTACAATATTGGAGTGAAGCGAATACTATTTAATCTATTTCATAAACCAACAGGTGATAGAATACTTCGTTGTTTTTCCCAACGCCATTTTTTGCTCACCATCAATCTGAAACCCTTTGCCGGAAGTGAAAGTTAGATTTTGTTTGTGTAGAAACCATGAATTCGATTTTTCAAATTCAATATGAATGGTTTGAGGCTTATTGTCAGCGTAACTGATAGCCATTCTTTTAACCGGTACTTTTTTTTCTTTAGCCAGATAAATAACTGTTCCGGGCTCAGTGATCGTATCTATTGAATAAGCATTTACAGTAGATGGTTTATCAATAGCGCTTTCGAGAAAGGGTTTAAGTTCCTGTTTCCAGTCCGGATGATGTATCGATTGAACTTCCTTTTTCCCCTCGTAAGTTACTTCTTTAAGCAGCCATGCTTTTTCTTCCTTCAAGAGATTTTCTTCTGCCGAGAGAAAGCCGGAAATGGAGAAATAATCGGATGTGACTTTCGATGCCGGTGTGGAACAGCTGTTAAATACAAACGCTATAAGGACCGATAGAAGAATGTTTTTCATCAGATTCCTGCGCCCATAGTTCTGGCTTTGTTAAAATAGATTGCGGCTTTAGCAGTATCTCCAAGGTTCTGTAAGGTAACAGCCAGATTCATTACGGCTTTCACATTTCCGGGATCAGCCTGCACTGACCGTTCGAAGAAACTCAACGCACTGTCAGGACGCTGCAACATCACATAACAGTTCCCGCTATTGTTTAATGCATCTGTGTAAACCGGATTAATACTTAACGCAACTCCGTATTCCTTCAACGCACTTCTGAAATCACCGGCCTTTGCATAGGTATTTCCACGATTGTAATAAGCTTTGTCGAATGTTGGTTTAATTGCGATTGATTTTGAAAGCGCTTCGAGAGATTCATTTATTTTTCCAGATTCACTCAGATACAGACCGTAGTTGTTCCATGCATCCGCATCTCCCGGATCCAGTTGAATAGCAGCCTGCAGATCTGCAATAGCTTTATCATATTGCTTGTTCATTCCATAGGCGACACCGGCACTAACTAGTCGGCTGGCTTCAGTAAATGGCTTGTAACCTCTTGCAGTTTCAAAAGCTTTCACCGCATTTGCAGCATCGCCCCGTTCTTTATACGCAATACCCAGATGATACCAGGCATCATTGTAGTTGGGCAGAATCGATACCCCTTTACTTAGTTCTGCAATAGACCTGTCCAGTAGATTTGTTCTCTCTGTTGATCCCTCCGGAGCTTTTAAAGCCTCTTCTACCAGCAAAGTGCTTCCCAGTGCATAACGGATGCGGGCACTTTCCGGAGAAACTTTTACATCATGCTGTAATAAGGTCAGGTTGTTTTTCCAATCGGCATTTCTGCTGATGGTACGACCGGCGAAGAGAACCAAAATCAACGTGAGTGGCAAGAATAATTTTGTATTTCGGATATCCGATATCGTTATACCTTCCGGTTTTGAAGCTATAGCAGGGAGGATTTTATTCAAGAAGAATCCTGCAAGCAGACAAAGTCCCAGTGAAGGGGTGAAGACAAATCGTTCAGCCATCGTCGCTTCAATGAGGAAGAAGATATTGCTGACCAACACCACTGTTCCGAAGAAGAACAATATACCGAAGGAAGCTACACTACGTTTGGGAAGTTCCTTCAATGCATATACAAATCCACCGATCAGTAAAACAGCTGAGATCAAAGCTCCGGGATGTCCGAAGCCAACGGAAGGAATGGTATTATAAGAGTAATCAAAGACCAACGTTTTCGGGAAGACAAACAGCCAGAGATATTTTCCCATTATCAGCAATGCAGTAGCTAAACGGGATGCGATATCTGTAGCACCAACGAGCGAATTATTGATCAGCATCAATTCATATCCTCCGGCAATTTCTCCGATAGTGGCAATACGTAATAAAAAGAAGACACCGATTATACCTATGTAAACAGCAGAATATCCGATGATCTTTTTCGTATCCGCTTTTGTAAAACACCATAGCGCAAGCGGAATTACACCTGCCCAGGTTATAGAACTTTCTTTGGCTAGTAAAGCCAGGAAGAAATAGAAACCGGAAAGAATAATAAAACTAATTTTCTCCTCTCGAATTGAACGGAAGAGTGTACTCAGGGAAAGAATACCAAATAGAAAACTGAGCAGTTCATCGCGGCTTTTAATATTGGCCACCACCTCCGTATGTAGAGGGTGGAACAGCCAGAGAGCCGTAACAGCAATAGGAATCAACGGGTGCAGATCCCGCAACAAATCTTTAAGCAGAGAGAGAAGTACTAACGCGATGAGTGCATAAATCAATACGTTGATCAGG
>JBIIRF010000411.1:0-2524 GCA_044341715.1 Bacteroidia bacterium
CATCTCATGCGTACATTTCAGGTCCATCTCTACAGCCAGCTTTGAAATTCCATAAGGATCTTCCGGCACCGGTAACATATCTTCCCGCATTGGCAACTGACCGCGACCGTACACCGCAATGGATGAAGTAAACACGAAACACTTGATTTTATGCTTCACTGCTTCGTTGATCAGGTTGATGCTACCGATGAGGTTGTTGTTGTAATTGAATCTCTTGATGAAATGACTCAACCCTTCTGCAGCATAAGCCGCCAAATGGTATACATAATCAAACTTATGCTCGTTGAAGAGTTTTTCAAGCAGTGCATGATCTGTAATTGATCCTTTGATAAAAATGGCATCGGGATGGACATTTTCCTGAAAACCACCACTTAGATCGTCGAGCACAACGACTTTATGTCCACTGTGAATCAATTCGTTGGTTACATGAGCTCCGATGAACCCTGCTCCCCCTGTGACTAATGAAACCGGCATATATCTTAGAATAGTCGACAAAAATAGCTATTTAATGCAAATCAGTGGTTTAGAACTGTTGATAACCGTCCGGTGCAGCGGGAATTCTATAATTTAGCCGCGGTTTAATCGAAGAATGAGCAATCTCCTGGATAAAAATGCCCCACGTTTACTGATATGGATCGGCGATCTGCTGGTTTGTTTTCTGGCGCTCATTGTGGCCTATCAGCTACGGTTCAACTTTGCTGTACCAACCGTAGAACTTGTTACATATCCGATAGTTTTTCCGGTAGTCATCGGGGTGAGAGCATTGAGTTTTATTCTGTTCCGCACGTATCAGGGCATCATACGTTACACCAGTACCCGCGATGCCATGCGGATTTTAATTACGCTTACTTCGGGCTCGGTACTGCTGGCATTGAGTAATCCGGTGAGCTATTATTTCACTGAAAAATACCTGGTTCCGTTTTCAATCATCATCATAGAGTACCTCCTGACTGTTTTCCTGATGATTACGGGTCGCTTGTTGGTAAAAGTGATTTACATGGAGATGAAGAACCCGAGTCGCGAAAAAACCGGGGTACTCATTTATGGCGCAGGAGAAGCCGGACTGATTGCCAAACGCACACTCGACCGCGACAAAGGTACCCGTTATAAAGTCGTAGGATTTCTGGATGATGATCCAAAGAAAACCGGAAAAAAACTGGAAGGCATATCAATCCACCCTGCCGATCAGCTGGAGAAATTGTTGGCCAAAGGGAATATCGAACATTTGATAATCGCTATTCAGAATATTAGTCCGGAACGAAAGCAATTTATCGTCGAATCGTCTTTGCAGTATAAAATCCGTGTGCTGAATGTGCCTCCGGTAAAATCGTGGATCAATGGAGAACTAAGCTTTAAACAAATCCGGAAAGTAAACATTGAAGATCTGCTTGGACGCGAACCAATCCAACTGAACCTGGATCTTATTAAACAGGAACTACAGGGAAAAACTATTCTGGTTACAGGAGCTGCAGGATCTATTGGAAGTGAACTGGTGCGACAGATTTTACCGTTCCAACCGGCGTTACTCGTAATGGTAGATATCGCTGAGTCGCCTTTGTATGAATTGGAACTGGAGATTAAAGACAACCCCGAAACAGCACATCAGCGGTTTGAAACGGTAATTGGCGACATCCGTAATATGGATAGAATGCGGAATGTATTTACAACGTTCCGTCCGGAAATCATTTTCCATGCTGCAGCTTACAAGCATGTTCCTGTAATGGAATTGAATCCGAGCGAATCGATTCTGAACAATGTGATGGGGACGAAAATCATTGCCGATCTGGCTATGGAATCCGGCACGCGGAAGTTTGTGATGATCAGCACCGACAAGGCTGTAAATCCAACAAATATCATGGGCGCCACCAAACGTATTGCAGAGATTTACACTCAATCGCTGAATAGCTTCGGGAAAACACGATTTATCACGACCCGTTTCGGCAATGTTCTTGGATCTAACGGCAGCGTCATACCGCGATTCAAAAAACAAATTGAATCCGGTCAGCCAATTACGGTCACCGACCCGAATATTACCCGTTTTTTCATGACCATCAGCGAAGCTTCACAACTTGTATTGGAGGCAGCTACTATGGGCAAGGGCGGAGAGATTTTCATATTCGACATGGGTAAACCGGTTCGTATCGATGATCTTGCACGTAAAATGATTCAACTGAGCGGACTCGAACTTGGGAAGGATATTCAGATTAATTATACAGGTATTCGTCCGGGAGAAAAGTTATACGAAGAGCTATTGGCAAACGAAGAAAACACATTGCCTACACATCATCGCAAAATCATGATCGCGAAAGTAAAGGAATATGATTTCGCAACTGTTTCTGCAGATATCCATGAACTGATCGGACTCTTCAATGCTCAAAACAATGAAGCGATTGTCCGCAAAATGAAGGCTATTGTGCCGGAATTCCTGAGTAAAAACTCTACTTACGAGCACTTGGATAAATAAGTATTATCCGTGAATCGTCTCTTTATTTCCGAAACGCTGAATAATTTCTCCTTCGTAATT
>JBIIRF010000412.1:0-2519 GCA_044341715.1 Bacteroidia bacterium
ATCTTTATCGAAGCTGGTGGATCATATCATTAAAGGTAAATGCGAATACCTCGTTCCACTGGGCACAACCGGTGAGAGTGTTACATTGACGGCAGATGAAAAACATGCTGTAGTAGATTGTGTTCTCGAAACCAATAATAACCGTGTACCGGTGGTGCTTGGATTGGGAGGCAACAATACGCAGGAAATTTTAGGTAAACTTCGTCAGAATGATTTTGAAGGCATCACTGCTATTCTTTCGGTTTCCCCTTATTACAATAAGCCTTCTCAAAAGGGAATTTTGCAGCATTATAAAATGATTGCAGAAGAAAGTGCCGTTCCAGTTATTTTATACAATGTACCGGGTCGTACCGGTTCAAATATGACAGCTGAAACCACTCTGGAGTTGGCACATAGTCAGCCGAATATTGTTGGGGTCAAAGAAGCCAGTGGCAATATGGAGCAGATTATGCATATCATCCGTGAAAAACCGGCGAATTTCCTGGTGATCTCCGGTGATGATGGTATCACATTGCCGCTGATTGCCAGTGGTGCAGATGGAGTGATTTCTGTGGTGGCTAATGCTTATCCTAAACAGTTCTCAGAGATGGTTCGTCTGGCAGCGAAGGCAGATTTAAAGAAAGCGCAGCAACTCCATTATCAGTTATTCCCGCTCATTCCGATGTTGTTTGCAGAAGGTAGTCCGGCCGGAATTAAACATGTGTTGAAGCAAATAGGAATATGTGAAGATTTTGTTCGTATGCCACTTGCGGGAATATCGAAGAATCTGGCGAATCGTCTTACTGCTTTCTGCGATAGTTTATGAGTCCGGAGTTCATTCAACATGGACTAACGGAATCCTGGAGGAAAAACAACCTCGTCAACCAGAAATTGCTAGGGGCTCTATCGGTTGAAAATTTGGCCTTGAGTCTCTCCCGGAAAGGAAGCAGAACAATTGCCGGACAATTTGCGCATATGCATGCCGTTAGAGGAATGTGGCTTCAGGTTGCAGCTCCCAAAAAGTTCCCTTCGTTTGTTAAATTGCAAAAAGATGAATCCAATCCGGAAGTAATCGCCGGCGCACTTGATCATTCGGCGCGGATGATTGAAGATTTGTTGAAGGAATCTGTGATTGCCGGCGGAAAAATCAAGGGGACAAAGTTTGAAGTTTTTAGTTTTCTGGGATATCTTATCAGTCATGAAGCGCACCACCGGGGAAACATCCTGCTTACACTAAAAGTATCCGGCTGTCCTGTCGAAAAGGAATTATCCTTCGGAATCTGGGAATGGGATAAATTATAAGTCGGGGCAGATTGTCGGTTCAGCATCATTTTTTGCTGATTGGTCGATCTGATGACAATAAAATCTGAGGTTTTTCCTAGATTTGAATCACACAAGCCCCAATCCTTTAATCATGAAGAAAATAATACTGTTACTGATGCTTGTAATCGGCTATTCGGTTACTCAAGCGCAGTTTAATTTGACCCTGAAAGGCCATCTGCCCTACCCTACAAATACCTGTGCCGGAATCTGGCATTATGTCGATTCACTCGGCAACGAATACGCTATTGTAGGTGTTAACGATCGCCTGGCTATTGTAGACGTCACTACTGCTACTAATCCAGTGGAAGTATTCTCCGTTCCGGCTCTGCCAAATCAAAGTAGTTTATGGCGGGAAGTCAAGACAGCAGGTAAATACGCGTATGCTGTAAGTGAAGGTGGCGGAGGAATGATTATAGTCGATCTTTCCAATCTACCGGCCGGTATCAATTACAAGCATTATTACGGTGATGGTGCAATCCTAAATCAGATTACATCTGCACATACGATTGCAGTTACCGATGGTTATGCGTACATTTTCGGGACAGGAAATGGTCTGGCCAATGGAGGTGCTGTAATTTGTGATTTAGCTGATCCCTGGAATCCAACGTATGTGGGACAGTATAATTTGCAATATATCCACGATGGGTACATTCGCAATGATACCTTGTGGGCAGGAGAAATTTATGCCGGACAATTCAGCGTTATTGATGTGACAAACAAGGCAAATCCTGTATTGCTGGCCAATAAAACGACACCCGGACAATTCTGTCATAATACATGGTTATCTGATGATTCCAGATACCTGTTCACTACCGATGAAATTACAGGAGAACCACTCGGTTCTTTCGATATTAGTGATCTGGGAAATATCGACCTGATTGACACGTATTATACTGACAGTATGCCTCAGCAGGAAGTGCATAATGTTCGTGTTTTAAATGATTTTCTCATTAACCCCTCCTATGGCAGTCAATTGGTGATTTGTGACGCTGACCGTCCTGATAATATCATTGAAATTGCGAATTATCCTACAGGAGGTTACCTCTGTTGGGATGCGTCTCCTTATCTACCCAGCGGAAATATAATTGCAGCTGATGTTAATGGTGGTGTTTATGTATTTGAACCGAATTACACTCGCGCTTGTTACCTGGAAGGAAATATAATAGACAGTGTGACGAACATTCCGTTAAACAATGTAAAGGTTAAAATTCTTGGAC
>JBIIRF010000413.1:0-2508 GCA_044341715.1 Bacteroidia bacterium
AGTAAAATCAACCAATGGAGATACACACCTTGGAGGAGATGACTTTGACCAGGTGATCATCGATTGGATGGCCGATGAATTTAAAAACGACGAAGGACTCGATCTCCGCAAAGATCCGATGGCCCTACAGCGTTTAAAAGAAGCTGCAGAGAAGGCTAAAATCGAACTCTCCAGCTCTACACAAACAGAGATCAACCTGCCCTACATCATGCCGGTAGATGGTGTTCCTAAACACTTAGTGAAAACCCTCACCCGTTCAAAATTCGAACAACTCGCCGACAAACTGATTCAGCGCACACTTGAGCCTTGTAAAAAAGCTTTATCTGATGCGAAAATAAATCCAACAGACATTGATGAAGTTATTCTCGTAGGAGGATCAACACGTATTCCTGCCATTCAGGATCTCGTAGAGAAATTCTTCGGAAAGAAACCATCGAAAGGAGTAAACCCTGACGAAGTAGTAGCAGTAGGTGCCGCTATTCAGGGAGCAGTACTCACCGGTGAAGTAAAAGATGTGTTGCTTCTTGACGTAACACCACTTTCACTCGGAATTGAAACCCTCGGTGGCGTAATGACAAAACTGATTGAATCCAACACTACGATTCCTACACGTAAATCAGAAACATTCTCCACGGCAAGCGACAATCAGCCTTCTGTAGAAATCCACGTATTACAGGGAGAACGTCCAATGGCCCGCGATAACCGCACTATCGGACGCTTCCACCTCGATGGAATTCCACCTGCACCACGCGGTATCCCTCAGGTAGAAGTAATTTTCGATATCGATGCAAACGGTATCCTTCACGTAACTGCAAAAGATAAAGCCTCAGGAAAGACTCAGAACATTCGTATCGAAGCTTCCTCCGGCCTAAACGACGAAGAAATCCAACGCATGAAACGCGAAGCAGAAGCCAATGCTGAAGCTGACCGTAAAGCAAAAGAAGAAGCTGATAAAGTGAATCAGGCCGACTCGATGATCTTCAATACAGAGAAACAACTCAAAGAATTCGGAGATAAAATTCCTGCTGATAAAAAAGCAGCTATCGAGAGCGCACTTGAGCAAGTGAAAGAAGCCCATAAGAACAAAGATCTGACGGCGATCGACTCTTCACTTCAAACACTCAATGCAGCCTGGGAAGCAGCCTCTAAAGACCTCTACAATGCCTCTCAACAAGCAGGTGCAGAAGGTCAGCCGCAAGGTGAAGCCGCGAATCCAACCAACGCCGGCGACGGAGTAACGGATGTACCATACGAAGAAGTGAAATAAAAAGCCAAAAGCAAAAAAGCCATCCAATCTGGATGGCTTTTTTGCTATTGGCTACTGGCTGCTAGCTGTTGGCTGCTGGCTGCTGGCTAGAGGCCAAAGGCCTGATTAGAGTTTGATCGCCCTGCAGGCTACGAATGCATTGAAATACGCATCCATGGGATCATCACCACCCCAGTTATCTTCAAAAAGATCAGTGAGTACAAAACCATTCTTCAACAATTCGGAAATCTGATTTTCGAGTGAATGCCCGAATATCAATGGTTCATTGTTATTGGTATAAACAGCTCGTTCTTCCTCTGTGAGTGAGTGCGTATCAGAGTACGGCATTTTATATTTCAAAGTATACACATTGGTGGAAGGATCTTTATACAACAGCATACTTTCTGCTTTAGTAAATCCCCACATAATGACTCCACCCTTCTTCATGATACGCGCACAAGAAGCCCAAACAGGTGCGAGGTCAGGCGCAAAACAATTGGAGCAGGGATGGAAAATGAAATCATAACTATCAGAAGGAAGCACCGACATATCCATCATGTCGCCCTGGATAGCCTGAATTTCCAATCCGAATTTCTCGCAGGTAAGCACATCCTGCTTTAACTGTTCAGCAGATAAATCATACACTGTAACATTCGCACCGGCAGCCGCCAGACAAGGAGTTTGTTGTCCTCCACCTGATGCCAATGCAAGCACATTTGCTCCTTTTAAAACAGGATACCAATCATGCGGAACAATTTTTTTCGGCGTTAAAATCAGATCAGGTTTGCCGGAGCGCGCCTTTTCAATATCCGATTCAGAAACAGGCACTGTCCAGCGATCTCCTTTTTTAACCAGATCGTCCCAGGCCTGCTGATTGTACTTTATTATATCCACGACTATAAAAAGTTTAGTCGTGCCATAAAGGTCTCTTTATAAGATTTGCCGATCGGAATTGTTTTATCCCCAATCAATACTGTATTCTCATCGAGTACGTTGATTTTATCAATTGGAATAATGTAGGAGCGATGTACACGCAGGAACTTCGTGGTCGGTAATTTCACCTCAATATCCTTCATGGTAGAGTGAATCACAAACTGATCGGCTGTTGTCTGAATAATTACATAGTTATCCATCGCCTGAATCCACTGAATATTGTCGAGATAAACTTTCACGAGCATTGATCCTTTCTTCACAAAGAATGAATTCTGGATCACCTGATTATCGAGGAAGGTTGCTTGAACAACATTTTCCGGAGCGGGTTT
>JBIIRF010000067.1:0-8578 GCA_044341715.1 Bacteroidia bacterium
AAGGAAACCTCGGATTGATCAAAGCAGCCAAGAAATTCGATGAAACCCGTGGTTTTAAATTCATTTCTTATGCAGTTTGGTGGATTCGTCAAAGTATCATGCAGGCACTGGCAGAACAGGCACGTATTGTTCGTTTGCCACTCAATCAGTTAGGTGCTGCCAATAAAGTGAAAAAAGCCTTCTCCGAACTGGAGCAGAAATATGAGCGTGAACCAAGTCCGGAAGAGTTGAGTGCTGTGCTTGATTTACCGATGGACAAAGTGGCAAACACCATGAAGATGCCAGGTAAACACGTATCCATGGATGCGCCATTGGTTCAGGGTGAAGACTCTACACTGTTGGATGTATTGGAAAACGGTGACAGTCCGGGTGCCGATTCAGCCTTGATCAACGAATCACTGCAAAAAGAAATCAATCGTTCACTGGCAACATTGAGCGAGCGCGAGCAGGATGTCATCAAAATGTTTTACGGCATTGGCATTCAGCACGGACTTTCTCTCGAAGAAATCGGAGAGAAATTTGACCTCACCAGCGAACGTGTACGTCAGATCAAAGAAAAAGCAATCAAAACGTTGCGCCAGAATTCAAGAAACAAACTCCTGAAGGCGTACCTCGGATAATCATCCCTGAAATAATCGATCCCCTGATTTACAAAGATGTGAATCAGGGGATTTTGTTTTTTATACGTTTGCGAAAGTTTTACTTGTTGTAAAGATTTAAAGGAAAGATAATTTTTCTGTTCACAAATGACCTCTTTCTGTTCATAAGATCAACCTGCAATTTTTGCCTGTGGTGCTTGTTTTCTTTTCTTTTGTAGAACTGATTCCGGTAGTAATTTCCGGACTACCTCCAACACCTTACGCTTCAAAAATGGCTCACAATTACATCAACGATGAAATTCTCCTTCAAGAGAATAAAGAACGTTTCGTTCTGTTCCCGATTAAGCATGATAAAATCTGGGAAATGTATAAGCAGGCGGAAAATAGTTTCTGGACCGCAGAAGAAGTAGATCTTTCTGCTGATCAGAAAGACTGGGAGCGCCTCAGCGACGGAGAGCGTCATTTTATCACGCATGTACTTGCTTTCTTTGCTGCCAGTGATGGTATCGTGAATGAAAATCTTGCGGTGAACATGATGAATGAAGTGCAGCTGCCTGAAGCACGTTGTTTTTATGGTTTCCAGATAATGATTGAAAATATCCACTCGGAAATGTATTCCCTGCTCATCGACACTTATGTGAAAGATCCTGCAGAGAAACATCGCCTCTTCAACGCCATGGAAACCGTGGATTGTGTGAAAAAGAAAGCGGAGTGGGCATTGCGTTATATCGATAACGGTTCATTTGTACATCGTCTGGTGGCTTTCGCTGCAGTAGAAGGTATTTTCTTCAGTGGTTCATTCTGTTCTATCTTCTGGCTGAAAAAGCGCGGCTTGATGCCAGGATTAGCAACATCGAATGAATTCATCTCTCGTGATGAAGGTCTGCACTGCGATTTTGCTTGCCTGCTGTACGGAATGCTGAAACATAAACTTTCACAAGAGGAAGTTTACACCATCATCAAAGATGCAGTGAGCATTGAGCAGGAATTCGTAACCGATGCATTGCCGGTAAATCTGATCGGTATGAACTCGAAGATGATGTGTCAGTACATCGAGTTTGTGGCTGATCGTCTCCTGAATTCACTCGGCTATCCGAAAGTTTACAACAGCGAGAATCCATTTGACTTCATGGAAACAATTTCTCTGGAAGGCAAAACCAACTTCTTCGAGAAGCGTGTTTCTGAATACAAAAAGGCCGGCGTTGGTGTTGACCGCGCTGATCAGGAATTAAAATTCAACGAAGACTTCTAAGCAAGTCGTAGAGATAATTCTCCAATCAAACCCTGGGCACTGTTATCCGATGCGAGCGGATTTCGGTGCCCTTTTTTTTCGCCCGCTGCCCTCGATACAACGCGACTGCGTCGCGCCACTCGGTCAGCGGGCGAAAAAAATAGAACTACGGTGGTGTTGCCCTCGATGCACCGCGGTTTCGCGCGTCACTCGGTCAACGGTGATGTTGCCCTCGATACACCGTTGCCCTCGATACAACGCAACTACGTTGCGTCACTCGGTCAACGGTGTATTTTTTGTACTACACTTAGTAGTAATATTAGAAACACACAAAGGGGGCCGAGTGAAGCCGAAGGCTTTGTATCGAGGCCCCCATTTCGATACAACGCGGTTTCGCGCGTCACTCGGTCAACGGTGATGTTGCCCTCAATGCAACGCGACTTCGCGCGTCACTCGGTCAACAGTGATGTTGCCCTCGATACACCGCGGCTTCGCGCGTCACTCGGTCAACGTTTTATCGACAGATTAGATTGCCTCTTCAGAATTTTAAAAAAAAACACAAAGGGGGCCGAGTGAAGCCGAAGGCTTTGTATCGAGGCCCCCTTTTCTATACACCGCGACTGCGTCGCGTCACTCGGTCAACTGTGATGTTGCCCTCGATACACCGCGACTACGCGCGTCACTCGGTCAACTGTGTATCATGTTTATACAACTGGTAGTAATATTAGAAAACACAAAGGGGGCCGAGTGTCTCGAGGAGTATCAAAGTTGATACTCTCGGGATGTATCGAGGCCCCCATTTCGATGGAACGCGGTTTCGCGCGTCACTCGGTCAACGGTGATGTTGCCCTCGATACACCGTTGCCCTCGATACACCGCGACTACGCGCGTCACTCGGTCAACGGTGTATCATGTTTATACAACTGGTAGTAATATTAGAACACACAAAGGGGGCCGAGTGAAGCCGAAGGCTTTGTATCGAGGCCCCGCACAATCAACACAAAGGGGGCCGAGTGTCTCGAGGAGTATCAAAGTTGATACTCTCGGGATGTATCGAGGCCCCGGGTCTAATTCTTCTTGATTTTCTCTTTGAATGCTGAAAAGAGCATTTCTTCTTTTACACGCATAGCTGGTAACAAAACGTGATCTTCGATGAGTCCGTGAATGGTGAGGTCGCGTTCGAAATTTTGTAATTGCTGAACTAAAATCCGGTAGGGTGATTGATTGGTAAATGGTGGCTCGTGCAATAAAATTGTTTCACGGATTTCATGCAGATTTTTTTCTGTGTCGTCGTGGTGCTCTTTTTCGAAGATAGAAAGCGAATAGGATTTTGTCTGACGATAAAAGGAATATAAATCCATTCCGTTTTGTTCGGTGTCGAGCAGAAAATCACAATATGGAAGTAGTTTTTGTTCTTCTTCGAGGATGTGTAGGCTGAGATCCTGTTTGTAGGTGGAGTAAAATCCGAGCAGGATGCAGAGCAGTGGATGGTCGTCGGTGTAGTCTTGTAAGAGGAGATGAATGCTTTGTTCCATCTCAGGTAATTTGCGGAATAAGTACAACCGATGTGTGCGCCGGATATAGTCGAGGATCATCTCGGCGGGATATATTTCGAATGCGGCCGGCTCGAAGAGGACAGGTTGTTCAAATGCATGGGCCAGCTCGTGTACAAATTCATCCAATAGCGGTTGATGCACTTTCCTTTGGGTGGGAAGCACATAGCGCTGCATGATTTGTCCGGTGTACGGCTGTGGGAACATCTGTCAGGAAATTTTCTTAGGGTACAAAAATACGAAGCTTCAGTTGGTGGTGGGTCTGATTCTTGTCATTTTGGACAACCATTTATGAACACCGGATGATGTGTTGTTTGTTTCAATCGGCTGTTTTGCAGTTGGTTGTAAAAGCGGTTGGTGGAAAAATTCCGGGTGGTGGTTTGGTGTTGAATAGGTGGGTGGCTGGCCTCAGTTTTTGCGGAGACCTACTAACGCCCCGCCTATCCGAAGTATGGATTCGCGTATTTCTGCTTCTGTGGTATTCTTCCCGATGCTTAATCGTATGCTGCTTTGTATCTCTTCGTCGCTGAGTCCCATCGATTTTAAAACATGACTTGGCGCCGGAAGTGCAGAGGTGCAGGCGCTGCCCATGCTGATGGCGATGTCACCTATGGCGATGATGAGGCGTTCTGCTTTTACGCCGGGGAACGTAATATTCGTAGTGTTGGGTAATCTCGATTTGATGCTTCCGTTGATGGTGCCTTTGCCGTCTTCGGTGAGCTGTTGTTCGAGGATGGTGCGCCAGCGGGAGGTGTGTATGCCGTAGTCCCAGACTTGTTCGTTGGCTATTCGTGCTGCGGCTCCGAGTCCGACAATTCCCGGTACATTGAGGGTGCCGGATCGTAGTCCGCGTTCATGTCCGCCTCCGGTAATTTCTGCGATGAGCTTTACACGGGGATCTTTTCGCCGGATGTATAACGCACCAACGCCTTTGGGGCCGTAAATTTTATGTGCCGATACGGTGCAGAGATCGGGCCCGTTGTCTTGTACATCGATGCGCATTTTTCCTGCAGCCTGGGTGGTGTCGGAGAGAAAAATGGTTTTTTTATCGCGGCAGATTTTACTGATGGCTTCCGTGGGTTGTATGACGCCTGTTTCGTTGTTGGCCATCATTACCGCTACAAGAATGGTGTCTTCGCGTATGCTTTTTTCGAGTAGAGCAAGGTCGATCAAACCACTGCGGTCAACGGGGAGAATGTCGGCGGTAATGCCGGATTCGCTTAAGTCCGCTACTGTGTCGAGTACTGCTTTGTGTTCGGTACTGCAAATGACCATGTGCCGGCCTTTCACAGCGTATGCAGCGGCTACTCCTCTGATGGCGAGGTTCAGGCTCTCCGTGGCTCCCGAGGTGAAAATGATTTCATTGGGTTCGGCGTTCAGAAGTTCAGCTACTTCTCGCCTGGCGATATCTACGGCTTCTGCGGCTACCCAACCATAGGCATGGGTGCGACTGCTGGCATTGCCAAACTGTTCGGTGAAGTAGGGAAGCATGGCAGCAAGTACCTGCGGGTCGACCGGAGTGGTGCTGTTATGGTCGAGGTAAATCGGAGACATAGTGCAAAAATGAGAAATATTCCCTTGGGGATGATGGTTGGTTGTTGGACTGGCTGAGAAAGGCTGATTTCTGTATGTTGTCGGTGTCAGAAATGCCCCCAAAATGCTCGCTTTTTAATCCCCGAAATTTGTACTTTTGCACCCTATGTCAACTGTCACTATTAAGAAATTCAGCGGCGAAGAGCTGTTTAAAAATATCATTAGTCATTCGAAGGAGTATGGCTTTATTTTTCAGTCGAGTGAAATTTACGATGGCCTGAGTGCCGTGTACGATTATGGTCAGATGGGCGCTGAGCTGAAGAAGAATCTCCGCGACTACTGGTGGAAGGCGATGGTGCAGCTGAATGAGAATATCGTGGGAATCGATGCGGCGATTTTTATGCATCCTACTACCTGGAAAGCTTCAGGACACGTAGATGCGTTCAATGATCCGCTGATCGATAATAAGGATTCTAAAAAACGTTACCGTGCCGATGTTCTGATCGAGGATTATATCGCGAAAATAGATGCGAAGATTGTGAAGGAAGTTGAGAAGGCGAAGGGTCGTTTTGAGAATTTTGATGAGGAGATGTTCCGTCAGACGAATCCACGTGTGATGGATAATCAGAAGAAGATTGATGAGATTCACACGCGTTTTAAAAAAGCATTGGAGGATAATAACCTCGACGAAGTAAAGCAGATTATTATTGATCTCGAAATTACTTGTCCGGTGAGTGGAACCCGTAACTGGACCGATGTGCGTCAGTTTAATCTGATGTTCAGTACGCAGTTGGGTTCTGTGAGTGAAGAGTCGAGTACGATTTATCTGCGTCCGGAAACAGCACAAGGTATTTTTGTGAATTTCCTGAACGTGCAAAAGACCGGTCGTATGAAAATTCCATTCGGCATCGCGCAGACAGGGAAGGCGTTCCGGAATGAAATCGTTGCGCGTCAGTTTATCTTCCGTATGCGGGAGTTTGAACAGATGGAGATGCAGTTTTTTGTGAAGCCGGGTACAGAACTCGAATGGTATGAGAAGTGGAAAGAGACGCGTATCAACTGGCATCGTAGTCTTGGTTTCCCCGATACGAAATACCGCTTCCATGATCATATCAAGTTGGCGCATTATGCGAATGCAGCGTGCGATATAGAATTTGAATTCCCATTCGGATTCAAGGAGCTGGAAGGTATTCACTCCCGTACCGATTTCGATTTACGCAACCACGAACACTATAGCGGGAAGAAGCAGCAGTATTTTGATCCGGAGGATAATGAAAACTATATCCCGTATGTAGTGGAAACTTCTATCGGACTGGATCGTTTGTTCCTCGCCACTCTTTCGCAGGCCTATGTGGAGGAGCAACTGGAAGATGGCAGTTCACGTGTTGTGTTGCGTATTCCTCCATTCCTTTCTCCGTATAAAATCGCCGTGCTTCCATTGGTGAAGAAAGATGGTTTACCGGAGAAAGCCAGAGAAATTATGAACCGCCTGAAGCTGGATCATCTTTGTATTTATGAAGAAAAGGATTCTATCGGTAAACGTTATCGCCGCATGGATGCAATTGGTACACCTTTGTGCATTACCATCGATCACCAGACACTTGAAGATAACATGGTGACTTTACGTGATCGTGATACGATGTTGCAGGAGAGAGTGGCGATTGATCGTTTGCCGCAACTCGTGGAGGAGAAGGTGAGTCTGCAACGTCAGTTGATGAAATTGATGTAGTAGTCGGCTGTTCAGCAATTTTTTCCTGGCGAAGCAGGCGAAGAAGTTTCTTGTAGCTTGTGTGGTATGGTATTTTTACTATTTTTACTCATCAGCCCTCATCTGTTATGAAAAGATTATCTGTCCTCGTACTCTTGCTCGCCGGTGTCATCTATAGTCAGGCGCAATCACCTGTATCCTCTCCGGTTATGCATATTCCACTGAAAAAAGTGGTGAATCTGCAGCAGGAAGGAGATACCTGGTTCCCTATGTTGAAGAACCAGCATCTGCCGAAGCCTCATCCCGGTGCCGACAGAGCTTTAGTCGCTTCGGTGAAGGCTGAGCTGGCAACCCGTTACCCGTTAAAGGAAAATCAGTCGATGTCTTCTGCGAAAATAAATGCTGCTGCACCATTGGTGATGCGCAATTTTCAGGGAAATGCGTTCAATTTTTATTTGCCGAATGATAATGATCTGGCGGTCTCTAACGGGAATATCGTGAGCAGCGTGAGCAATACAATGATCTTCAGCAAGGATCTTAATACCAACTCTGTGTATGGGTCGTATACATTGCATTCACTCTGTGCTTCTCTCGGACTTGCAGCAGAAGAATTTGATCCGAAAATTACCTATGATCCGGAGAACGATCGGTTTATTGTTGTTTTCCTGAATGGGTTTACTGACTCTACAAATAATGTACTGGTTGGTTTTTCGCAGACCAACTCGAGTTATGGCGCATACAATTTTTATTCACTCCCGGGTGATGCGCTCAACAATGGCCTATGGACCGACTTCCCGATGTGTGCCGTTGGTGATCACGAGTTTTTCATCACCGGTAATTTGCTGTACAACGATTCCAGCTGGCAAACCGGTTTCAATCAGTCAATCATCTGGCAAATACGTAAGGAAGATGGTTACAATGGCAGTCCGTTAACTGCACAGGTGCACGGCAATGTGTTTTATAACGGGTCGCCTATCCGAAATTTATGTCCGGCGAAGGGTGGTAGTGGAGTATATGGTCCGGATATGTATTTCTTTTCTAACCGAAACTTCACCACAGGAACAGATTCTATCTTCCTCGTTCACCTGACTGATACGATTGGCAGTCCGAACTTTGCTATTACGGTAGATGCCGTCATTGCACCGATGTATTATCACATGCCTGCCGATGTGCCGCAACCCAATACAGTTGACAAACTCATCGTAAATGATGCGCGTACAATGGCTGCGTTTAAAGAGGGAGATAAGTTTCAGTTTGTTTTTGCTTCGCGGGATACGGCTAGCGGAAATACAGGTGTGTATCATGGTCGCATAGATATCTCAACAGGTACACCGGTAATGGCTGCAAATCTCTATCTGCCTCCTACCGGAAGTGCTGCCTATCCAAACATCTCTTATGCCGGCGTTAATCCGGGAGATGAAAAAGTAGTAATCAATTATCTCTATGGTGCGAGTACACTTTATCCGGGATCAGCAGCGATAGCCTGGGATAATAATGGTTACTCTACCGCTGTAACTATTCGTCCGGGAGCCACCTTTACCAATATGCTCATCGGCGACGAACGCTGGGGCGATTATACAGGTTCACAAACAAAATACAACCAACCGGGCTATGTATGGGTCAACGGATCTTATACTTCTATAGGCAACACCACCCGCACATGGATTTCGGAACTAAACACCACCACTGCACTCGGAGTAAACGATAATCAGCAACTGACACCTGCAACGGTATATCCGAATCCCGCACCTGCAACAGCTACCGTAGCCTTCACTGCACCTGCGCCGGGAAGGATTTCAATTCAATTGTTCGATAGCAAAGGAAGCATGACAGGTACTATTTTCTACGGTTCAGTAGTAGCAGGAGAAAACGCCATTACTTTCAATACCGGACACTTATCCACTGGTATATACGAGTTGATCATTACCAATGCAGAAGGTCGCGAAATTGCAAG
>JBIIRF010000068.1:0-8561 GCA_044341715.1 Bacteroidia bacterium
TGGAAGAATAGTTTTAATCTCGAAGATACCATCTTTGCAGGGGCTGTTGCCGAAAAGGTAGAACCGCATTTCACGTTGAATAAAATGCAGGATGCTGTAATTGCAGCCAAGCATTTGTATAGTATTGCAAAACACGATATGTATGGATTTCTGGAGCAGAGTTCGCATCGGAAACGCCTCGAAAAACTACATATCGAAAAAGATATCGAGTATTGTCTCACACCTAACCAGGCGCCGGTAGTTCCGGTAATGGTGGATGGTGCGCTGGTCAATCTTAGCGTCTGATTTTTATTCAGGCGTACGTTATTTTATTTCTACGACGATGTATAAAAAACGTCTGGGCATTCTATTGTCGTTATTCATCACACCGGGTGTGGTGATAACCCTCCTGGCCTGGGGCTTCTGGGGCCATCAACAAATTAATCGTGCTGCTGTATTTACACTGCCGCCGGAGATGTTTGGATTCTATAAAGAGCATATTCAGTTCGTGACGGAACATGCTGTGGATCCCGATAAACGACGGTATGCAGATCCGGAAGAAGCAGCAAGGCATTTCATCGACCTCGATCGGTACGGCGACCATCCGTTTGATAGTCTCCCGCCACGATGGAACGATGCGGTAACAAAATACGGAGAGGATTCCCTCAAAGCACATGGTATTGTTCCCTGGCATGTGCTGGTGATGCTTAACCGGCTTACCCGTGCATTTAAGGAACATGATCGTGAGCGCATCTTGCGCTACTCAGCCGATCTCGGACATTATATCGGCGATGCGCATGTGCCTTTGCATTGTACTCGCAATTATAACGGACAACTCAGCGGGCAACATGGCATACATGGATTCTGGGAGTCGCGGTTGCCGGAACTATACGGTGACGCCTATGAGAAAATCACCGGAAGAGCCGAGTATATTGAAAATCCTTCGGAAGTTATCTGGAATGTATTGCGGGAAAGTTATGCCGCCCACGATTCTGTCTTGAAAATTGAGAAGGCCCTCAGTCAACAGTTTCCTCCCGATAAAAAGTATAGCTATGAAGAAAGGGGAGGACAACTCGTAAAAGTATTTTCTGCAGCATACAGCGAAGCCTACCATAAAGCATTAAACGGAATGGTAGAACGACGATTGTATGCAGCCATTCATACCGTAGGTTCCTTCTGGTACACCGCCTGGGTCAACGCAGGAATGCCTTCCATCGATTATAAGGGAGAGTTTATTCTGAGTACTACAGCCAAAGCCGAACTCGATAGTCTCAATCTTCGCTACAACAACCGCAGCGGCGATATACAAGGCCATCAGGATTAATGCTTAGGTTGACTGCAAAGGATCAATTAAGACGGGAACAGAAATGCGTGTAGTTCGAAAAAGATTTTAACTCAGGCTGAGTAGGGAAAATCCCAAACAACGCAGCTCCTGAACCACTCATCGACGCATAAACAGCTCCTTCAGCATAGAGCAATTCTTTCAACTCTCTGATCAGTGGATAACGAAGTGAAACCGGTTCTTCAAAATCATTCCGAAGACGGTTCTTCCATTCGCTGATCGGGGAGGAAAGAATATCTCTCAATGCATCTGTAGGTTGTGCGGGTTTAATCCAGCTATAAGCTTCGGCTGTGCCTACCGTTAGTTCCGGCATAATAATCACAATATAAAGTCCGGCCAGCGAAAAATCTATCGGCTCAATGATCTCCCCGCGACCACTTACCAGGCAAGGACGATTCAGAATAAAAAATGGACAATCGCTTCCCAATTGAGCGGCATAGGATTGTAGTTGAGTATCCGACAAGCCCAATTCAGCCTTCGCATTGATCAGTTGCAGCATAAAAGCCCCATCTGACGAGCCACCGCCCAATCCGGCACCCATTGGCAGATTTTTATGCAGATGTACCCTCATTCCAGGCAGTTGGAAGTCGGCAGAAAGGAGATCATACGCCTTCACCACCAGGTTTTTCGACACATCCCCAGGGATTGGATTACCGCTTGAAGTAAAATTAAGTCCCTGATTATCAGTGTTTATTGCTTCCAATGCATCTGTCCACTGCACCGGATAGAACAAACTTGACAGATTATGGAACCCATCGGGCCGTTTTTCGGTGATATAGAGGCCGAGGTTGATCTTAACGTTCGGGAATACAATCATAATGGGTTACTTATCAGTGAAATAATTCTGCGAAGCTAAGTTTTTTTATTTTCGGGTATCTTTGAACCCCAACTTCGACTCATGAGCGGAACATTATTGGATTTCGAAAAGCCACTGGAAGAACTCCAGGAGCAGCTAATAAAAGCAAAACAGATTGCTGATAAAGGCAAAGTGAATGTAGATAACGTGATCAAGGATCTCGAAGTCAAGATTGAAAAGACGAAGAAAGATCTTTACAGTAATCTCACTCCCTGGCAGCGGGTACAGCTCAGTCGTCACCCTGACCGTCCTTACACGTTGGATTATATTCAAGCCATGACCGATGGTAACTTCCTCGAACTCTTCGGCGATCGCCAGGTAAAGGATGATAAAGCCATGATTGGTGGATTCGGTAGCATCGATGGACAGACAGTGATGTTTGTAGGACAGCAAAAGGGGAACAATACCAAGATGCGTCAATACCGCAACTTCGGAATGCCCAATCCGGAAGGGTACCGCAAAGCACGTCGACTTTTCAAACTGGCAGAGAAGTTTAACAAGCCCATCATTACCCTCATCGACACTCCGGGAGCTTATCCTGGTCTGGAAGCAGAAGAGCGCGGACAAGGAGAAGCCATCGCCCGTAATCTTTACGAGATGTCGATTCTTAAAGTCCCGGTAATTTGCATCATCATCGGCGAAGGAGCCAGCGGAGGTGCACTCGGCATCGGTATCGGCGATCGTGTATTTATGCTTGAAAACACCTGGTACAGCGTTATTTCGCCGGAATCCTGCAGCAGTATTCTCTGGAGGAACTGGGATAACAAAGAAAAAGCTGCCGAAGCCCTCAAGCTCACCGCCACTGATATGAACTCTTTACAGCTCGTCGATGGAATTATTCCGGAACCGGCAGGAGGAGCACATTCTAATCCTTCAGAAGTATTTGTAACTGTGAAGGCTGAAATCCTCAAACAGCTGGCCTTGTTAAAATCGATGAGTCCACAAGCTCGCATCGACAAGCGGATTGAAAAATTCAGCCAGATGGGCGTTTACAAAGAAGCATAGAAGATATCCGATATTAACAGCTAAGCCGGTACTCAGTTGCCGGCTTTGTTGTCTGAAAACTAATCTAATTGAAACTGCGCAGTTTGGTTCGATTGTTAATAAAACTCAAAAAATAACGTTCTACTCTCGACTAAATTTGAGCCATGAGCACCGAGAAACCTACGCGCCGAAAGACAGCGAATTCGCCTTTACTCAGTACTGAAAACATGCCCGGAAAGCTTCCGCCACAAGCGGTTGATATGGAAGAGGCTGTTTTGGGTGCGCTCATGCTGGATAAAAATGCCGTAGCAGAAGTTATTGATATTCTTCGTCCGGAAGCCTTTTACAAAGAAGCACATAGTAAGATTTTTGCGGCCATTCAGCAGTTATTTCATACCACACAACCCGTTGATATTCTCACAGTAACGCAGCAGTTACGTAAGAACGGCGATCTGGAACTGATTGGAGGTCCTTACTTCATCACTCAGCTCACGAACCGAGTAGCTTCTGCCGCCAACATTGAATTTCACGCAAGGATTGTCTTGCAGAAATATATTCAGCGTGAACTGATCCGTATCTCGGGAGAAACTATCCGCGATGCTTTTGAGGATACTTCTGACGTACTTGAGTTGCTGGATCGTGCGGAGCGAAATCTGTTTGGAATCGCAGAAAGCAATATCCGCAGGAAATATGAAACGATGTCAGGGCTTGTAGCAAAAGCGCTGAAGGAAGTAGAAACCGCAGCCTCGCAGAAGAGTGGAGTTACGGGTGTCCCCAGTGGATTTACCGACCTCGACCGCGTCACGGCCGGCTGGCAGAAAAGTGATCTCATCATCATTGCAGCTCGTCCGGGTATGGGTAAAACCGCCTTCGTATTGAGTCTGGCCCGCAATGCAGCCGTGCAGTTCAATAAACCCATCGCGTTTTTCAGTCTCGAGATGTCATCGATTCAGCTCGTAAATCGTCTCGTCTCCAGCGAAACGGAAATCGACACCGAGAAACTCAAAAAAGGACGTCTCGAATCGCATGAATGGCAGCAGCTCAACATGCGTGTGTCGCCGCTCACCAACGCACCCATCTATATCGATGATACACCTGCGCTGAGCGTATTTGAATTGCGCGCTAAGTGCCGACGACTCGCTGCTGAAAAGAAGATTGAGATGGTCATCATCGATTATCTCCAGCTGATGGTTGGCGGACAGGATAACAATAAAAACGGCAACCGTGAACAGGAGATCTCCCATATTTCACGATCGCTCAAAGGGATTGCCAAGGAGTTGAACATCCCGATCATTGCTCTCTCACAGTTAAGCCGTAACGTAGAAAAAAGTCAGACCAAGAAGCCGCAGCTCAGTGACCTCCGTGAATCGGGGGCGATTGAACAGGATGCCGACATGGTAATGTTCATCTACCGCCCCGAATACTACGGACTCACGGAAACGGAAGACAATCTCCCCGCTACCAATCTCGCCGAGATTATCGTCGCCAAGAACCGTAATGGCGCCCTAAAGAGTGTCAATCTTAAGTTCCTCGGCCATCTCACCAAGTTCACCGACATGGAAACCTACGACTTCATGGACGAAAGCGGAGGAGGAGGGGATTTCCAGCCGGCAGCCGTATTCCCGAATCCCAATGTAGATCCGGGCCGCATCACCCGCAACTCCCGTATGAACGACATGGGTGAAGATCCTCCGTTTTAAGGGAGATTGAATTATCTGCAGAAAACATAGCAGCGCAAAATGATCATCTGTTTTTCTAATGAGTTTAACTGACTTTTAGCAACAATATCCTCCCGTATACGTTAAATTAGCGACGGGAAAAATCATGAAAAAAATTCTGCTCACCCTCTTACTTTTTATCACCGGACTTCAGGGACTTCAGGCGGCCTACATCCTCATTCCGATGGATGAAACGCAGAAGAACCATCTCAAAGCATACGGCGTAGCCTACTGGATACTCACCAATAACCTTGAAGTAGACTGGCTCCTCAATTACCGTGGAGGTAGTTTTATGTTCAAGCAGCTTCCGGCAATTGAGAAAGAACTCACGATTCGCGGGGTCAGTTACTCTGTGATAGCCGATGGACAAGCCGCCAATATCATCGACGAGATTTCACGTCCTGAAGTAAACATGGATCTGGTGAAGCTCGAGAAAGCACCAAAGATGGCGGTTTATTCACCAAAAGATAAACTACCCTGGGACGATGCAGTAACGCTGGTACTTACCTATGCCGAGATTCCGTACGACGTGATTTACGACGAAGAAGTCATTACCGGAAAGTTGCCACTTTATGACTGGTTACACATGCACCACGAAGACTTCACCGGACAATACGGGAAATTCTACGCCATGTATCACACCGCAGCCTGGTATCAGGAGCAGGTTCGTACTGACGAAGCCATGGCCCGCAAGTTAGGATTCGACAAAGTGAGTCAGATGAAAGGAGCAGTTGCCCGACGCATCAAAGAATTTACCGCAGGTGGAGGATTTCTTTTCTCCATGTGTTCCGGCACCGACAGTTACGACATTGCATTAGCCAGCGAAGGTCTCGATATCTGCGAAAAGATGTACGACGGAGACGGTGTTACATCCAACTACAATACAAAGCTCGATTTCGGAAAAACGTTTGCGTTTCGTGATTTTCACCTCAGCACCAATCCCATGGAATATGAATTTTCCGACATAGATATGACCACCCAGCGACGTGTTCCCCGCACAGAAGATGTATTTGTACTCTTCGAATTCAGTGCGAAATGGGATCCGGTTCCATCCATGCTCAACCAAAACCACGAGCAGGTTGTGAAAGGATTTATGGGACAAACCACGACCTTTAAAAAAGATCTGATTAAGCCGGAAGTACTGATAATGGGCGAGAACAAAGCCGCCAACGAAGCGCGTTATATACACGGCGAATACGGCAAAGGCACCTGGACTTTCTATGGAGGTCATGACCCGGAAGATTACCAGCACATGGTAGGAGATCCGCCTACAGATCTGGCATTGCATCCCAATTCACCCGGCTACCGTTTAATTCTCAACAATGTACTTTTCCCGGCTGCTAAGAAAAAGAAGCAGAAGACTTAAGTGTCTGTATCCCTAATTTAAGGCAGGTAAGTACCAATGAAGACTTTTTGATATCTTTGGTATTGAAAGGTACTTATTGTGTTCAAATTTATCAACTATCGTCCATTAAGCAGGACGTGTTCTGCTATTGTCTTGTTTCTGCTTTTGTCTTCTTCTTATTCGGGGATTGCACAACTGCCGCAACACTTCATCCCGTCGCCACCTGTAACCAAGGACAGTACACTCGTTGCCAGACTTGAAAAGAGGTATAAACAGGAGAAAGACACCATCAGTTTTACAGTTAAAAAGGGCAGGGATTTTATTGCCGAGCAATGTTCCTTACGAAATGATTTCATTAAAGCGAGGATAACTGAGGAATATTTTCTTTCGGGATCATACATCGACAGGTATGTACAGCAAATTGCCAAGGAGATCTTATCAAAGAATCCTGAGTTGAGTTATGGCATCACTGTACTCGTATCCCGCGACCCTGAGCCCAACGCTTATGCACTGGGGAACGGCATCGTCATCTTCAATATTGGAATGCTCAAAAGGCTCCATACTGAAGCAGAGATTGCATTCATACTTTGCCATGAGTTTTCGCATGATTATCTCCATCACGGAAACAATGATCTTTATAAAACAGCCGAACGCATTGTCGACAAGGAACTCGAAGAACAGTTGAAAGCTGCCGTGAAAGAAGAGTACAACACCAAGAAAAAGGTGTTTGCGTTGTTGTTGCCCGGACTTAAAAAATCCCGACAGTACAACCGTGAACAGGAGTTACAGGCAGATTCCATCGGAATGAAATTTCTATCTAAAACGCGATATAATCTACAAGGTGGTGTAACGGTAATGGATGTCCTCGATTCACTTGATATTCGACAAGAAACAGAGGTGATCAATCTCCGTAAATTTTTTACAATACCACAGGTTCCACCCGGCAAATACTGGTTCGAATATCAGGGTGCCAGTTCATTAGGTGGAGGATTTGAAGAAGAAAAAGATACACTCGCCGACTCGCTCAAAACACACCCTGACTGCAAGGTGCGCAAGGAGACACTCAGCCGCATCATCAATAATAAAAGTGGAGGAGAGTTATTTCTGCAACCTGCAGATAGTTTTCGTTTAATGCAATACGATTCAGAAGGAGAGTACATTCAATTATGGCTCGATTGGTATTATATGGATCGAAGTATTTACAATGCCTTGTTTTATCTCGAAAAATATCCGACCAATGTTTTTCCGAGAGCAACTCTTGCACTTTCATTGGCATTTATTTCAATGAAACAGAAAAATCTGCAGGCAGGCAACTATCTCGCTATGCCATCACCCGACTACGACGAGAGTTTTAACAGGTTGCTACAGATGTTGCGGGAGATTAACCCTAAAGAAAATGGCCTCCTCAGTTATTGGATGATTCGTCCGATTGACGAAGACCTTAAAAAAACAGAAGTATATCTGGCCGCACTGGTACTTTCTGCCTATAGTGCCGCAAAGCCGGATGAATATGCAAGTCTCCGCGCAGAATACAGTACGAAGTTTCCAGAAGGAAGATATCTCCAGTTCTTTCCTGTGGAGGAAGAAAAGAAAAAGTGAAGTCATAGAAATACTCAACCTTTAATTTAATACTAAAACCAGATGATTAAAAAACTATTTGCTGTTGTCTTGCTCTTGGCAGTAACGATGACTACAACCTTTGCACAGAAAAAGGAATTTGCCAATTTGCAGAAATACCGGAACAATGGTAGCGGACCGATTCTCGAAAACGATAACCTGCTCGGTTATTATGCTTTTTACATGTATGACAAAGCAGATAAGAAGAACGATGCGTATATGCTGCAACTTATGGATGATAATTTGAATATTGTAAAGTCGGTAGATATTTTGCGACCAAGTGGTGACTATCTCATCGAAACAGTATTCAACGGCAAAGCTTTTGTGAGCGTATTTTACAACCGCAAAAAGGGTATTGAGTTTTTGTCGTTTGATAAAAGCGGAAAAACAAACGGGAGTTATCTGGAAGAAGAACCAGCTAAATGGGAAGAGCGACGCTTAGCAATGGCTATGATGGACGATGAATCGGTAGCCAATGCTTCAGTATTCCCCATTGGTCAGGCGGGGTTTGTACGACAGTCATTCACCAAGAATGAAAAGTTGGGTTATAAATTTCAAGGATTCGACAATAATATGAAACTCCTCTGGACCGCGGGATCTTCTGAAACTTCGGAAAAAGTTGAGACAGCAGATATTTTATATTCCAGTGAAAAATACATTGGCGTAATGATTGCCCGTAAGAAAAATCTTATGACGAAGGATGTAGATATGTTCTTCTCG
>JBIIRF010000069.1:0-8512 GCA_044341715.1 Bacteroidia bacterium
GAGTAGCCGGATTACAACTTACATAAACAATCCTTGGACAATTACTTTTCAAGAGCTGCTCCACTACATCATAATGCATTCCTGCTCTGGGAGGATCAGTAATGATCACATCCGGATTTCCCTCCCGGGAAAAAAGTTCAGGAGTCAACAAATCTTTCATGTCGCCTGCATAAAAAACAGTATTCGAAACATTGTTCAATCCTGCGTTTATATTTGCATCAACAATCGCCTCCTTCACATATTCCACGCCTACTACTTTCTTCGCCTGACCTGCCACAAAGAGCGCAATAGTGCCGGTTCCTGTATACAAATCATATACGGTTTCGTTCCCGGTAAGTCCGGCAAATTCTTTCGCAAGGCGGTATAACGTCAACGTCTGTCCGCTATTGGTTTGAAAAAATGATTTAGGACCAATTCGGAATGTTAATCCATCCATTTTTTCTTCAATGTATGGATCACCATGCCATGTTTTCACCTCGAGATCATGGAAGGTATCATTGCCCTTTTGATTGATCACATATAAAAGCGAAGTGATTTCCGGAAATGTATTCTTCAGATGATCGAGGAGTCCGGCCAGTTCATCCATCCGATCTTCATACACCATTACGATTACCATCCAGCCTCCGGCCAATGTATTGCGAATGATCAACCCTCGCATCATCCCTCCTTTCTCCCGAAGGTTCATAAAAGAGAGATCATGTTCAAGTGTATACTTACGGACAGCCAAACGAATACTATTGGAAGGCTCCGGCTGCAAATAGCAAGTTTCGATATCCAGAATTTTATCGAACTTACCGGGAATATGAAACCCAAGTGCGGGTCCGCCGGTCATTTCCCGCTCGGAATATTCTTCACGCGTAAGCCATTTTTTATTGGAAAATGTATAATCCAATTTATTCCGGTAATGACGCGTGAGTTCAGAGCCAACAATCGGTAAAACAGGAGGATTTTCGATTTTTCCTAGTCGCGCTAATGCCTCGAATACCTGCTTCTGCTTATAATTCAACTGACCTTCGTATTGCATATACTGCCACTTGCAGCCTCCGCAAACACCGAAATGCTGACAAAAAGGTACCTCTCGGAAAGGAGAAGATTTCTTCAATTCCACGACCTCCGCTTCCAGATAAGACGAATGTTTCTTCCTCACCCGCACATCTACCACATCACCCGGAACGGCTTTATCGATAAATACAACCAGGCCTTCATATTTGGCCAATGCTCTTCCTTCATCAGCCATATCAATGACTTCCAGGTCGTTCAGAATTTTTCCTTTCACGGATGCAACGGTTTTTTCTGGACTACGTCTGACTAAATCATGACAGTAGCCGGGTGTTTTGAAGTGCAAATTTAGGTAACTTTGATGTTCAAGGAATCCATGAAAACAGCCCTACTTTCCTTCGTTTTCCTTTGCATGTCGTTATTACATGTTCAGGCCTACCATATTGCAGGGGGAGACCTTACGAGTACCTGGGTGGGTGGTAACAACTTTGAAATCAGGCTTACACTCTACCGCGATTGCTCCAATCCGGCGGCGGCAAACTTCGACCCAACGATTATCATTACAGCCTATGTAAAAAACACCAATGCATTGCAGGATTCTTTTCATGTAGATCTGAATAGCATCCTCCCATTGGCCTTAACAGGATCAGCCTGTATTCCGCCTCCCGCTGTTTGTATGGAAATCGGCGATTATGTGAGGACTATTTCCCTTCCACCAAATCCCAATGGCTACTATCTTGTTTGGGAAAGATGTTGCAGGAACACTACTGTAACCAACCTTCAGATTCCTGATCGGACACCGATGCTCTTTTATCACGAGATGACCGATCCGGCAATCTTTAACAGTAGTCCGGTTTTTAACAGTCCACCCTTACCATTCGCTTGCATCAACCAGTTCTTCCGGTTTAATTTTGATGCAACAGATGCTGATGGCGACTCACTGGTTTATGCATTGACAACTCCTATTGCAGGAGGAAACAGCAGCAACATGGACCCAAATCCATTCAGCGCTTCAAACTCTCCGGGAGGAGGAAATGATTATTGTCCCCCTGAACCATACAACGATGTTATCTGGGAGGTCGGCTACGGCAATGCAAACATCTGTGGCAGCAATCTTCCGCTTACAATCAACACTGCAACCGGACTGGTAGAAGGAATTCCGGATTTTGCGGGATTATTTGCAATGGCTGTGACCGTGTATGAATACAGAAACGGAATAAAAATTGGTGAGATCAAGCGGGAAATTGAATTCACCGTGATCCCCTGTACCGACAACACTGTTCCCAACCTCTCACCTACCGCACTGAATGCTGATTATGACATCTATGAAACAGACACACTCTGCTTTATCGTTTCGGCAGTAGATCCGGATGGTGATTCTGTCTTTCTAAAACATATGGGTGAAGTGTTCGCACAGTCGCCTGCTGCAGGTCTTGCTCCACCTTATGCCATTTCATCAGATACCAGTGGAAAGGATTCTGCCAGTGTAGAGTTTTGCTGGTACACCCAATGCTGGCAAGGACGTGATTCGGTTTATCATCTGCAATATGAAATTACCGATAACGGATGTCCATTACCGTTATTAGCGATTGGAAAAATCACTATCAGAGTCCGGCCTGTCCCGATTGTTGAAAAACCCAACTTGCTGTGCCTGGAATTATCCGACAGTATTGTCACAATTCATAAAAATCCTCAAACAGATATTATTCCACGTTACTTTCAATACTTCAGCCTTTACCGCAGCGAAAACGGAGGTGCATTTCAATTAATCAAGCAAAACCCTGACCCGTCAATTTTGCTGCTCAAAGACTCAGCTGCTCCCGATCCACTGAGCATTGATTATTGTTATTATATCACGGCGACTAATACCTGCGGAGAAGTCAGTTTATTTTCAGATACACTTTGCACATTATCTCAGCAGAATAAAAACGTAAACTATATCAGCAGTGTAAGTGTAAATCCTGGAGATGAATCGACAGAGATAACCTGGGCAGATTTCCCTGATGGACCATACAGTACATATCTGATAGAACGACGTTACAATGAACCGGGCAGCAGCTTTTCAGTAATTGCATCCTTAACAGGGTATACGCCTTACCGTTATACCGACTTTAACGTATTCCCTGACAAATACTCCTACTGCTATCGAATGAAGAATACAAACTTCTGCAGTAATGAAAGTGAATACAGCAATGAATCCTGCACCATATTACTTACAGGTGAAAGTACTCAGTTTTCCAATAGGCTTTTCTGGACTTCCTACGAAGGCTGGGCCGGAGATGTCGCTAACTATTCGCTGGAAAGGAGTTCAGAAAACAATGGGTTCAGCTTCGCACAGATTGCGATGAATCCATCTTCTGTTTTCGCGTTTGAAGATTTTACGATCAGTACAAAGGGCGGCCTCAATAGTTATCGCATTATTGCCTCAGAGGGTCCGGGTGGACTCAACGCCACAAGTACATCTAACCAAACCGAGCTTATACAATCTCCATTGCTCTATGTCCCCAACGCCTTTACTCCGAATGGTGATGACAGAAATAATACCTGGTCGCCCGGATTTTCCTTTGTTCGGGAAATAGAGATCAGCATTTTCAACCGATGGGGTCAACAAATATTCTTCACCAAATCACCGGAGGGAAGCTGGGACGGAAAATTTGAAGGCCGGGAATGTCCGGAAGGTGTCTACGCCTACCTAATCCGCTACACCGGCTACGACAAAAACGACCGCTACCAGCGCACAGGTTCCATCACTCTCATCCGGTAAGCAGCAGGATTCGCCAAAAAAGATTGATGCCTCCGGTGGCATTCACTACCTTTGCGCATATTCTTTAATCATGCGTCTCGAACAACCACTTATCAGCAGCCAGCGGGCAATAGAACTCGAAGAAAAATATGGTGCTCATAACTACCATCCCATTCCCGTAGTTATCACCCGCGGAGAAGGTGTATATGTATGGGACGTAGAAGGTCAGCGCTATTATGATTTCCTCTCTGCTTACTCAGCGGTAAATCAGGGACATTGTCACCCCCGGATTGTGCAGGCCATGATCGACCAGGCATCCCGGCTCACGCTTACATCACGCGCATTCCATAACGATATCCTCGGCGAATACGAAGCCTTCATGACTCAGCTTTTCGGCTATGATAAATTGCTGCCAATGAACACAGGAGTAGAAGGCGGAGAAACTGCCATCAAACTGGCGCGTCGCTGGGCTTATGATGTGAAAGGAGTTGAAAAATACAAAGCAAAAATCCTCTTCGTAGAAGGCAACTTCTGGGGAAGGACGCTTTCCGCTATTTCCACCTCAACTGACCCATCCAGCTTCGAAGGATTTGGGCCGTTTATGCCGGGCTTCGAACTGATTCCTTACAATGATCTGCCTGCACTTGAAAAAGCGTTGGAAGACCCCAATATAGCTGCCCTGATGCTTGAGCCGATTCAGGGAGAAGCAGGAGTAGTTGTACCGGAAGAAGGTTATCTGAAAAAGGCCTTCGATCTCTGCAAATCGAAGAATGTACTGTTTATTGCAGATGAAGTTCAAACGGGAATTGCCCGTACGGGAAAAATGCTGGCTTGTGATCATGAAGGTGTCCGCCCCGACATTCTCATTTTGGGAAAGGCTTTATCAGGTGGATTACTTCCTGTTTCTGCTGTATTTGCAGACGATGAAATCATGCTAACCATTAAACCGGGTGAACATGGATCAACTTATGGAGGAAATCCGCTGGCCTGCAAAGTAGCCATGGAAGCAATGCAAGTTGTACTCGACGAAAAACTGGCTGATAACGCTCAATACCTTGGAGAAATTCTTCGTACAGAACTGCGGAAAATCAAATCTGACAGAGTAACTGAAGTACGGGGAAAAGGTCTTCTGAACGCCATTGTGATCAAGGAGAAGGACGGGATTGATGCATGGGATGTATGCATGAAACTTAAGGAAAACGGATTACTGGCAAAACCAACTCATGGAGATATTATCCGATTTGCACCACCATTAGTGATCAACGAAGAACAGCTGATGGAATGCGTCAATATCATCCGACGAACAATAGAATCGCTCTAAAAGAAAAATCCCGTTGCAATGAAACAACGGGATTTTTTTATGACAATTTCATTTTTACGCAGCAGCATCAAAAGGTGACGCATCCGGATTTTCTTTCTTGAGGATAGCCGCCATAATCAGACTGAGGATTAAACCGAAAATCAGGCTCACAACGATTGCCATCGTGAACATCCAGAAAGGTGTCTGAAAATCTGCTGAGCGTTCCATGGCTTTTTCGATATCGCCTTCCGACATACCCATCTCCGCCATTTTATCCACTTGCTTTTGCATCTGAAACTCCATAAAGTTGGTATCAATGTATTCGAGGTAAACCACATTGAAAGCTCCGAAAATAATTCCGCCAACAACACAGATGACCATTCCGTGTTTAAAGGCCTGTCCGAAACTCATAAATCCTGCGCCGGGACCAGCTTTGAACTCTTTAATCGCCATTATTATGCAAATCACAGGAATAACAACCGCAATAAGGTTGAAAACCCAGGCATAATCCGACCGATTCAGTTCAGTGATAAACATTAACAGCGTCCACAGAATGTTAATACCGCTGTAGATTAATCCGTACTTAAGTGCAATTTTCATGGCAGAAGGTTTGTAATTTTACCTCAAAGAAAACAGATTCCGATAAAAGGAACAAGTTTGACATGTTTGTAAAGTCAATTGAAGAAATAAACCGGTACACCCGTCCTATCCATTCGATCCTCCGTGGATATGGATCCGGGAAGGTATCGCCGGGAGCTGCGACATTGTTCTTTGTAAACAACGAGGGCGTAGCAGTGACTTGCAGACATGTAGCCGAACAGTTGGTTAATTCAGAGAAGATCAATCAGCAATACCTTCTTTTTACCCAATCACGTTTCCGGCTTAAGAACGACGAAACCTATGATGTTCATCTGAAGGAACTGGAATTGCAATTCGGGTATCATGCACAGAGTATTGTGCAGATGAAGCATTACTTCGTTTCCTGCTTCGACCGCATAACAGGATTTGATTGCCAGCTCCACCCTACTGCCGATCTTGCCATTATCCAGTTTAAGGGTTTCAGTAAAATCTATTATTCAGGCGGTGCACGGTTTATTCCGGATGACAATATGGCGATGCCAGGAAGGTTTTTATGCCGGCTTGGTTTTCCCTTCCCGGAGTTTACCAATTACACGTACAATTATCAGAAGGATGATATTGAATGGACAAAAGAAGGCAATCCGCGTTCCCCTGCTTTCCCGATTGAAGGAATCATCACGCGACTAATTGCGCAAAACGGACAAATAGCCGGAATTGAAATGAGCTCACCGGGCTTACGTGGACAATCAGGCGGACCACTTTTTGATCCGGAAGGATTTGTATACGGCATGCAAAGTTCAACCCGACATCTACATCTGGGATTCGACCTTGAAAACCATGAAGTGAACATGGGTGTTAGCTCGAAAAAAGTAACGAATACGCCGTTTTTGCATGTCGGACAATGTGTGCATGCTTCAGTGATAAAAGAATTCCTTCGCGAAAACGGGGTTCGATTTTCAGAGGTATAATAAAAGCAAATCGCTTAAAGATATTCGACTATTTCCGGTTTGTGATCAACTCCGCGACTTCTCGCCCGATCAGACTCCCAATCGCTACTCCCATTCCTCCCATTCGTACTGCACAAAAAACTGAATCATTAATTTTCTCAACGATAGCAGACTTCACAGGACCTAATCCCATAATTCCACTCCAACGCTGTTCTATGGTATAAGATTGTCCGGGCAGAATCATTGTTTTTAAAATTTCATCTAATCGATTCTGCACTATATCCGTGAGATCAAATTGCGTTGTTTCCTCTGCTCTAAAATCAAGATTTCTACCACCGCCAAAAAGAATTCTATCACCCACATTCCGGAAGTAATAATACCCCTTTTCATAATGAAATGCACCATTCACTTTCAGACCGTTCACCGGAGAAGTAATCAGCACTTGAGCGCGTCCGGGAACAACATCTAAAGCAGGCAATAATTGACGGGCAAATGCATTGGTAGTAACCAGCATTTTACGCGACTTAAAAGTAAACCCCTGAGCAGTATTAAAGATCAATCCCTCAGCACCGGAAGTCCAGTTCATAATCTCAATTCCAGTCAGCACTTCCACACCTGCACTCCGCACTTTTCGCAACAAAGCTTTCATGAGTTTACCGGTATTTAACTGTCCTTCTCCACTGTTTTTTATGAGATGCTGCACTCCCGCAAAACCAAATTGCGTTATTGAATCATCCACGACCGAATAAGTAGAATTACTTCCTGTGATTTCTTTCAGCTCAACATTAAAATCTTCCATGCGATCTTTACATTCACCGAAAGCCTTCTGATCTGACGCTGTAAACACTTCAAAACCGCCCAACGGCTCATAACCAATATCCTCCTCCTTCAACATCTCCCGCAAACGCACCAATCCTCTGTATCGCTTATCCACCAATTCAAAAACTGCCGCTCTGGAAGTTGTTTGAAGGTCATCCAACAACTCAGTCATGCTCCCGAAGCAGCAAAATCCGGCATTCCGGGTACTGGCACCATACGGAAGAAACAATCCCCGGTCAATCACCAGGACCCGTAGATCCGGCTGCAGTTCCTTGACATTCAACGCCGCGTTCAAGCCAACAATACCTCCACCAACAATCAGCAAATCAATATCTTCAAAATAAGATTCCTGCTCCCAATAACTCAATTGCACCCTAGTGTCCATGGCCTACAGATTTAATCATGCGAAGTACGGCCATCTATAGTGAAAGAGCAAACAAAGCGTTACCTTTGCGCGCTGTTTCAGAAAAGCGAATTATGGGATTAAAATGCGGAATCGTTGGGCTTCCAAATGTCGGAAAATCAACTCTATTTAATTGTTTATCAAATGCAAAAGCCCAGGCGGCTAATTTTCCTTTTTGCACCATTGAGCCCAATCTGGGTGTCATTACGGTGCCGGACGACCGTTTGAATGTCCTCGAAAAACTGGTTAAACCACAACGGGTAGTTCCAACCACGGTTGAAATTGTAGACATTGCCGGACTCGTAAAGGGAGCCAGCAAGGGAGAAGGATTGGGCAATCAGTTTCTCGGAAATATCCGCGAGACCGATGCTATTCTGCACGTTCTTCGTTGTTTTGAAGACCCGAACGTTGTGCACGTAGATGGCAGTGTAAATCCGGTACGTGACAAAGAAACGATCGACTATGAATTGCAGCTGAAAGATCTGGACACTGTAGAAAAGCGGATGCAGAAGATCGAGAAGCAGGCGAAAGTCGGTACCGATAAAGATGCTAAAAAGACCTTTGAAGTATACACTGTCCTGAAGCAACATCTGGAAAAAGGATTATCCGCCCGCTCAGCTCCTCTTACGGAAGATGACTGGAAACTGGCTGCGGACTTATGGCTACTTACTGCGAAACCGGTGATGTATGTCTGCAATGTAGACGAAGGATCAGTGGTTAGT
>JBIIRF010000070.1:0-8505 GCA_044341715.1 Bacteroidia bacterium
GAAGATTATATCTCTGCAGGAATTACACTGGGAGTCCGTAGCAATACCACTTTTAAAACATTCAACCGGGCATCCAACAGCAACACTGATTGGCTAGGAATAGACAATGGAAGCAGAGATTTACCCGGTGATTTCCCTACCAATATTTCGGGACTCACAACTGAGCAGCAAATTGAACTGGCCAAACTATTGCCTAACACCTGGATTGCGAAAGAACAATCTGCGCCAATTGACCAGCGCTATAACCTGAACTTCGCCAAAAAATTCAATCTGGGCAAAGTAAAAGCAGCCAACATTACAGCTGTCACTTATTCCAACACCTACGAGACACGCGAAGCAGAAAATCTGAACTACAACCAATACGACGTTGTAAATAACATCAGCGACACGATCTATAACTTTAATGATGTCACCAACAATAACAAAGTATCTCTTGGAGTATTGAGTAACTTCAGCTTTATACTTAACCCACACCATAAAATTGAATTCCGGAATCTTTACAATCAATCCGGTTCAAATGCAACAACAATTCGTACTGGATTCAACCTGGAAGAAGGTAATGAAGTGCGCAATTATGCTTTCCGTTATTTTGAGCGTACCATGTACACCGGACAATTATCCGGAACACATGATTTCAACCAGGACAAAACCAAGCTCAACTGGACATTGGGCTACAACAAAACAAACACCAATGAACCTGACTATCGTCGCATACGCACATTCAGAAGTTTAGTAGACAATTTGCCAGATTATTTTGTACAGGTAAACAGTACCGCATCACAAGCTGATGCCGGCAGATTTTATTCCACCCTGGAAGAGTCTTCATACATTGCATCATTAAACGCAGAGCAAGAAGTATTAAAACTCAGCGAAACCAGAAAATTGAAAATCCGTGCAGGATTCTACATGGAATCCAAAGACCGTAATTTCCAGGCAAGATGGTTAGCTTACACCAAATCACGCATCGATCAATTCGACAATAGCCTACTACAACTCCCACTCGATCAGATTTTTTCATCCAACAACTTCAATGACAGCACCGGATTCACCATCGACGAAGGCACCAACGGAACAGACAGATATACTGCAAGCAACGAACTAATTGCCACTTACATTGGAACAACATGGCCTGTAACTGACAAACTCAATGTTTCCGGAGGAGTACGTTTTGAATACAACCGCTTGATTCTGGAAAGTGCAGACAATAATGGCAAACCGCTTACGGTAGACAATCCAATCAGCAGCCTGCTTCCATCCATCAACATCAGCTACAACGTAACACAAAAATCGTTAATCCGTGTAGCTTATGCAAAGACATTAAACCGTCCCGAGTTCCGCGAAATTGCACCATTTGCCTACTACGACTTCGTATTCAACAATGTATTATTCGGCAATACCGAACTAGAAACACCTACCATTCATAATTTCGATTTACGCTGGGAAAAATATCCTGCAGCAGGAGAATTTATCGCAGGAGGTGTATTCTACAAACACTTTATCAATCCGATTGAACAATACTTCAAGCCTGGAGCAGGATCGGGTGGAACCAGAAACTTCGAATTCAGAAATGCACCATCTGCATTCAGTGCAGGAGCAGAACTTGAAATCCGTAAATCACTCGAACCAATCTTCAAGGCCGGTTTCTTAAGTCGCCTCGCTATCGGAGCAAACGCATCTTATATTATCAGCGAAGTAGATCTGGGAAAAGAAGCAGTAGGACAAGACAGAAAACGAATGATGATGGGACAATCACCTTACGTAATCAACACCGGAATATTCTACACCCAACCCGAATACAAACTTCAATGCAATCTCCAATACAATATTATCGGACGCAGATTATTTGTAGTAGGAACACAGGGAACACCGGACGTATATGAATTACCACGTAATGTATTTGACTTCAGTGTTACCAAAGGAATCGGCAAAAACATCGAAATCAAAGCCGGAGTACAAGACATACTCAACCAGTCGGTGGTATTAAGACAAGACTCCAACGAAGACGGAAACATCAATAACAACGACGAGCTCCTCTTCAAATACAACCGCGGCTCCTACTACACATTAGGATTCACCGTAAGATACTAAGCTGTTTCAATCATCTTTATTCAGAGGGGCTTTCGCCCCTCTTTTTATTTTCGGCCAGACGCAAATTAACATTTCCTTTAAACAGCCTTAACATACAAACAATGATACATAAGTACTCTTGCATTGGAACAAACTACAACTATTAACTTAACATGAAAAGCAAGAATTTAGTAAAAAGCCTCAGCAAAATGCTGACCATCCTTGTTGGACTTGCCCTGATCAGCACAACCGGATGCAAAAAAGACGACGATGATGACAATACAACACCAAGTAATGTTGTCAACTTTACCCTCACCACATTAATTGACGGAACCATTCAGGTTGAAGGTAGTACTAACCAAACTTACACATTTGACGACACAAAGAAGTACTTATTAAAAGGCTTTGTATATGTTGAAGAAGGTGGAGTTTTAAATGTAGATGCAGGAACTGTTATTACAGGCGACAAAGCATCAAAAGGAACATTAATTGTAAAACGCGGCGGAAAAATCAATGCAATTGGAACAGCTGCTGATCCAATTGTATTCACCTCTGCAGAAGATATTGGTTCACGTAATCCAGGAGATTGGGGTGGAATCATCATCTGCGGTAAAGCACCCATCAATCTTGCAGGTGGAGAAGGTCAGATTGAAGGAGGACCAGATGCACTTTATGGCGGAACAGATGCTGCAGACAACTCCGGCACTTTGAAATACGTACGTATTGAATACGCAGGTATTCCTTTCCAGCCGAATCAGGAAATCAACGGATTAACCCTGGGCGGAGTAGGAAGTGCTACAACTATCGATTACATCCAGGTTTCTTACTGCGGTGATGACTCTTACGAAATGTTTGGTGGTACTGTAAATCTCAAACACATCATCTCCTACAAAACAACGGATGATGATTTAGATACTGACAATGGATTCATTGGTAAAGTACAGTTTGGCGTAGTATTACGTGATGGAAATATCGCAGACGTTTCCGGTTCAAACGGTTTTGAATCTGACAACGATGCAAACGGATCCACTCTAACGCCAAACACGAAAGCAATTTTCTCAAACATCAGCATCTTCGGACCAAAATCTGACACCAGCACTTCAGTGAATTCAAACTTCAAAAGAGGAGCTCACTTACGCCGTAATACACAAACCAGCATCTACAATTCATTAATTTCAGGTTATCCTGTAGGATTACTTGTTGACGGAAGTGCTTGCGAAGGAAATGCAACTGGTGATGCGTTACAAGTACGTAATACCATCATCGCTACCTGCAATACACCTTTAGCAGTAGCAAGTGGATCATCTTTCAACATCAATGCATGGTTTACCACTCCTTCTTATGGTAACAGCATTCAGTATGATAACACAGGTCTGGCGAATGCTCCTTATGCTTCAACACCAGATTTCCTTCCGGCAGGTGGATCGATCTTGTTAAGCGGTGCAGATTTCACCAATACGAACTTATCAGGGATGGAAGTAGTTACCTTCCGTGGTGCTTTCGGAACAACTGACTGGACCAGCGGTTGGGCTAATTGGGATCCACAAAACACAGCTTATTAATGATTTGCAAATAATTAATTTTAAAGAGGCTGACTTTATCGAAAAGTCAGCCTCTTTTTTTATGCCCGTTTTTCACCTTCACACCAACAAACAGAACGAAATCGCAGAAATTGCCCATTTTCCGCTCTTATTAACATTAAGTTAACATTGGCAAAACATACACATAACATTTTATTAATCTTTTTGCAGTGTGGGAATTCAGCCACTCTGGTTTATAAAAATCTCACTATCAACCTAATACCAATAAAAACATTTAAAATGAAAAAACTACTTCTTCTACTTACCGTAGCTGCTATGGCTTCGTGCGGTGGTAAAAAAGGTGCAGAAAACGATCAGCAGACTACCAATGATTCGGCTGCAACCGGAACCATCAGTATTGACGGATCCAGCACTGTTTATCCTATTACTGAAGCAGTTGCAGAAGAATTTCGCAATGAAGCTCCGGGCATCAAAGTAACTGTCGGATTATCAGGAACCGGTGGTGGATTCAAAAAATTCTCCCGTGGCGAAACCGATATCAATGATGCATCAAGAACTATCAAGGAAGAGGAAATTGCGCTTTGCAAAGAAAACGGCATTGACTATGTTGAACTTGAAGTTGGTTATGATGGATTGGTTGTAGTTGTAAATCCACAAAATGATTGGGTAAAAGATATTACCGTAGCTGAATTGAAGAAAATGTGGGAGCCGGAAGCACAAGGTAAAATCAAATACTGGAATCAGATTCGTGCTGATTGGCCAAAAGAAGAAATCCATTTATACGGTGCTGGTGTTGAATCAGGAACTTACGATTACTTCACAGAAGCGATTGTAGGTAAAAGCCATTCCAGCCGTGGTGATTATACCGGTAGCGAAGACGACAACGTACTTGTACAGGGAGTTGCCGGAGATAAACTGGCTCTCGGTTTCTTTGGCCTTGCTTATTATGAAGAGAACAAAACCAAATTGAAGGCAGTACCTGTTGATGACCAGAATGATGCAAACGGCAAAGGCGGAATTTTACCAAGTGTTGCAACAGTACTTGATAAAAGCTATGCTCCGCTTTCCCGTCCTTTATTTATCTACGTAAACTCCAAAGCAGTAGCTCGTCCGGAAGTTGTGCAATTCATCGACTTCTATCTGGCAACTGCTGCAGAATTGACCAAAGCAATTGGTTTCGTTCCATTGCGTCCGGAAGAGTACAAAGCTCAACAGGATAAATTCACTCAATACCATACCTCAAAGAAATAATCTTAGGTTAACCTTTATAAAGCCCGACAAACTATCTTTGTCGGGCTTTATTATCAAAGTATAAACGTCAACCCTCATTCACAGATAGTTGTCCATGAAAATACCGGAAAAATTTATCGTAGGCCTTTTGGCATTTTGTGCCGCCCTTACGGTTTTGATTACGTTCGGTATTCTCTACACATTAGCAGCTGAGGCTGTACGGTTTTTCAGCGAAGTTTCGATTATTGACTTTTTAACCGACACGCAGTGGACTCCTCTTTTCTCCGATAAACACTTTGGTATTCTGCCCTTGCTGGCCGGAACCTTTCTGACATCCTTCATTGCGATATTCTTTGCTTTACCGATTGGGCTTACCATTGCAGTATATCTCAATGAATATGCCCCTAAGTCATTTGCCTTCCGCATCAAACCGGTACTGGAAATTTTAGCGGCAGTACCTACCGTAGTTTACGGATACTTTGCCTTAACAGTTGTTACTCCCTTCCTGCAGCAGTTTATTCCAAGTCTCTCCAGCTTTAATGCATTAGGAGCAGGATTTGTAATGGGCATTATGATTATCCCGCTTATCTCCTCGATGAGCCAGGATGCTTTATACGCAGTACCAAAATCAATTCGCGAAGCAGCATATGGGCTGGGCGCTACTCGTCTGCAAACATCCTTTAACGTATTGGTTCCGGCAGCTTCTTCCGGAATTATTGTCTCGGTTATTCTTGCAGTATCAAGAGCGATAGGAGAAACGATGATTGTAGCCATCGCTGCAGGTATGCAGCCTAATCTTACGCTTGATCCGACAGTTCCTATTCAAACCATCACCACCTATATTGTGCAAATCAGTATGGGAGATGTACCACATGGATCGCTCGAATACAGGACCATTTTCGCGGCCGGAATTTCTCTCTTCATTCTCACCTTCATTCTGAACAACCTGAGTTTCTGGTTCAAGAAAAAATATCAGCAGAAGTATGATTAAGGGAAATGCCAATCGAATTAAGGATAAAATTTTTCAGTACTTCGGTATCTTCTGTACCTTTTTCGGACTGTTCATGCTTGCCATTTTCATTGGCGACGTACTCCAAAAAGGGCTTGGTCGAATCGACTGGGATTTCATCACAAAACTGCCATCACGTTTCCCTGAAAAATCCGGGATCTTCACCGCCTTAATGGGTACCTGTTGGATTTTATTCCTCACTGCTATCATTGCCATTCCCATTGGAGTATCTGCCGGATTGTACCTGGAAGAATACGGAAAAAGAAACCGATTTGCGGCGATCCTTGAAATCAATATTACGAACCTTGCCGGAATTCCATCTATTATCTACGGATTATTAGGACTAGAAGTATTCGTTCGGGTAATGGGTCTTGGCCAGAGTGTACTTGCCGGAGCATTGACGCTCTCACTGCTTATTCTGCCGGTAATCATTGTTGCCACCCGTGAATCAGTAAGAGCGGTTCCCCGCAGTTTACGGGAAGCATCTTTTGCTCTAGGCGCTACTAAATGGCAGACCATCTGGACACAGGTACTTCCTGCATCAATAGGAGGAATATTAACCGGAGTAATTCTTGCCCTCTCCAGAGCTGTTGGAGAAGCCGCTCCGTTAATTGTAGTTGGAGCACTGGCTTATGTACCATTTGCGCCCTCTACCCCACTCGATGAATTCTCGGTACTTCCAATTCAAATATATAACTGGGTTTCACGTCCTCAACAAGGATTTGTAATCAACTCTGCTGCCGCAATTATCATCTTGTTAATGGTTACCTTCGCAATGAACGGAATTGCCATCTACTTCAGAAATCGCTGGCAGAAAAAAATTAAATGGTAATCGTGAATCCGTATCAATTATGAGCTATAAACTCGAGGCAAAAAATGTGAATGTCTTTTACGACCAGACCCACGTAATTAAAAACGTGAATCTGGCGATACAAGCCAATTCGGTTGCTGCTTTCATCGGACCATCCGGTTGCGGAAAATCGACCTTCCTCCGTCTCTACAACCGTATGAATGACCTGATTGAAGGTTTTCGTAAGGAAGGAGAAGTTATGCTGGATGGAAAGGAAATCTACGACCGTGAAATGCGTGTAGAAGATCTCCGTAAAAAAGTGGGAATGGTGTTCCAGAAACCAAATCCGTTTCCGAAAACTATCTATGAAAACGTAATTTACGGATTACGCATTCGCGGAGTAAAGAATAAAAACCTATTAGACGAAACGGTTGAACGCTCCTTGAAACAGGCAGCTTTATGGGAAGAAGTAAAAGACAATTTGAAAAAATCGGCTTTGGCGCTTTCCGGAGGACAACAACAACGTCTCTGCATTGCCAGAGCAATTGCCACCGAGCCTTCTGTATTGCTCATGGACGAACCCGCATCGGCGCTTGACCCTATCTCTACCTCCAAAGTAGAAGAACTCATCTACGAACTTAAATCGCAATTCACCATCATTATAGTAACGCATAATATGCAGCAGGCAGGACGTGTAAGCGACACCACTGCTTTCTTCTATCTTGGTGAACTAGTAGAATACGATTCGACCAAAAATATCTTTACTAATCCGAAAGATATCCGCACACAAGACTACATCACCGGACGTTTTGGCTGATCACACAAAGTAAAAAATTCATTCATCAAAAGAAATAAAAGATCATGTCGCATCTTGAAATTGAACTAAAAAATCTGAAATCAGAAATGCTCGAAATGTTCGCGCTGGTAAAACTACAGCTCGAAAAATCGAAAGCGGCCCTGGTGAATCTTGACAAAGATCTCGCCCGGGAAGTTCTGGTGAATGAGAAAAGAGTCAATGGATTTGAATTAAAACTCGACCGCGACTGCGAGAACATTATTGCCCTTTTCAATCCTGTTGCCATTGATTTGCGACTGGTTCTTGCCTGCATGAAAATCAATTCTAATCTTGAGCGCATTGGAGATATTGCAGAAGGAATCAGCCAATTCGTTTTAAACATCAAACTGGAACCGGAGAAAAAACTTCTCGAAACCACCCGACTCATCGAGATGTACGACACTGCTATACTCATTACATATGAAGTAATGGAAGCCTTCAACAATGAAGACACCAAACGTGCCCGCAGTGTATTTAAAATGGATGAAATACTTGACGAGATCAACCTCAACGCAAACCAGGCTGTTGCCGACTTTATTCGTGAGAACCCTGATCGCATCAACCAGAGCCTCTATCTGCTAAGTGCCATTCGCAAACTGGAACGTGTAGGCGACCAATGTAAAAACATCTCCGAAGAAATCATCTTCTACATTGAAGCCAAGGTATTGAAGCATAAATCACGCGAGCAGAAACAAGCGTAATTTATTTTTCAAAACAGCTTTTCACTACCCCGAGAAATTCCTGATACGTACCGGCATTACAGGCAATAATTTCCTTGCCGTATAAAAAATTATTTCCGCCTTTAAAGTCTCCTGTGCTGCCACCGGCTTCTTTCACAAGAAAAGCTCCGGCTGCCACGTCCCAGGCATTTAAACCATATTCATAAAACCCTTCAAATCGTCCACAGGCTACGTATGCAAGATCAACCGCAGCTGAGCCAAGACCACGCAACCCTTGGGTATTCCGCATACAATAATCGAATACATCCATGTAAGGTGTCATTCGCTCATAATTGGAATATGGAAAGCCTGTT
>JBIIRF010000071.1:0-8469 GCA_044341715.1 Bacteroidia bacterium
ACTATTTTGCCATGCTGAAAAACAATAAGTGTCGGAACACCTTGAACCTGAAAAGATGCTGCAGCACCGGGATTTTTATCCACATCAATTTTTATAACATAGGCACTATCACCAATCTTCTTTTTCACTTCTTCCAGGATTGGTGCCATCATTTTGCACGGACCACACCATTCTGCAAAAAAGTCAACCAGAACAGGTTTACCGGAATTAATTAATTCATTGAAGCTTGCTGGAGCTGATGCTGACATGGCTATTTGATTTCTTTAAACTGTATCGTTTCATTTTTATTCACTGGAGCTGCATTATTGGTGCCGCATGAGCCAGTTGAACATGAACTACAAGTATTCATTAAGGACATATAAATCAACCAGACTGCCGGTAGTATTAAAATATAATGCTTGTCCGTAATTGCTTGTATTAGCACCATTGTGGCCAGAACAAGTTGTAGAATTCTTATCAGGTGCCACCTTGTATGCAACACCTGGTATTTTAATTGTTCCAACATCTTACTGTTTTATCGTTTTGCTGGCCATTGCCATTTGGATAATCTCCAGAACTTTAGGGTCAAGGATAGAGTAGGAGATATTGATTCCATCTCTGTTTGCCTGAAGTACGCCCTTGGTTCGCATAGATGCCAGATGGTGAGAAACGAGTGATTGCTCAATCTCTAACTTATTACAGATTTGAGAGACGGTGAGCTCTCGTTTAGCTTCAAGCAGATGAATAATTTCTAAGCGGGTAGGATGAGCAATGACTTTCAGAAAGTCAGCTGCTTTTTTGATTTTTAAACGGTTAGTTGCCATGATGCAAAGTAACAACTACCGAAACCAATAGTCGGTGATAAATGTAACAGAGAAAACTGATGTAACTCAGTTTTTGACAGGACTGTTTTTCTCCTCTTTCGCTTTTTTCCTGAAATATTTTTTGAATAGGAAGTTTCCACGTAAAGCTGTCAGGTTTTCATTGAGTAAAACTGTGCTGGTGTTCAGATTCGCGAATACTGATTTCATATCACCGGCCATAGCGGTATCCCGTGCAAGTACTCCGAGAGGCCCAGGCGTAAGATTCAGGTCTTCCATGAATTCGTGCATATGGTGTAAAGCAAGCTTGGCCGTGTCAGTGGCTGCTTTCAGATTGGCAATTGTAAGTTCAAGGTTTTTAGCGGCTTCTTCATCTGATATGATGGTAGCTGCCATTCCTTCACCTTTTCGAATTTCAGTTAAGAGTATATCTGCTTCAGTAGTTAATCTACTTGCTTGCGACGATGCCTTTTCAATGTTGGTTAAAATTTTGCGGATATTGTCTGCAGATGTTGTGTCAGAGAGCAAATCCCAGACAGGAGTACTGTCGTGAATTTTTCGGGTAATCTTTTTCAGGTCTGTAGTAATTTCCAGTACATTCTGGTTGGTTGTACTGAGTGTACGCATCATGTCATCAGTGGCGACGGCCTGTTTGGTCTGGATTGTGTCGCCTTCTTGTACAAATGCTGAGTTGGATTCACTCGTTGAAATATTGATGAGTTTATTCCCCATTAAACCATCCGAACCAATCTCAGCGGTTGAACCTTTTCGCACATAATGAATAGCATCTTCCCGAATGATCATCTCGACAACAACCGTTGTATCGTTGGTGATCATTACATTTTTTACTGTTCCAATTGCAATGCCGGCAAAGCGGATGTTGTTGCCGGAAATAAGACCATTTACATTGCTGAATTTTACATAGATGGAAATGGTTTTGTTGAAGATGTTTTGTTTGGTTCCGATGATATAGAGGCAAACAATAAGCAGGATTGTTCCGGTGAGAACAAAAATTCCAAGTTTTACTTTATTGGCGGTATTTTCCATGTTCAGATTTCAAAGAAGGGTTGGACATTAGGATCGGTTGATTCTTTTAATTGCTCAAACGTTCCATTGGCATAATTGACTCCATCAACCAGTACATTTATGCGATTGGCGACAATTTTCGCACAACTCATGTCGTGAGTGATGATGATGGAGGATGTATTATAATGATGTTGAATATCGACAATCAGTTTACTTATTTCACGTCCGGTAATTGGGTCAAGTCCGGTTGTAGGCTCATCGTAAAGAATAATTTCCGGTTTTAATATCAATGTACGGGCAAGTCCTATTCGTTTCCGCATTCCTCCTGATAATTCAGAGGGCATCAAATTGACAGCACTGCGTAAACCGACATTGTCGAGTGCTTCCATCACCAGATCATTGACTTCTCCGCGCGTTTTGTTAATCCAATGTCGTCGTAATGGAAATTCAAGATTTTCACGAACTGTCATTGAATCATACAACGCAGAACTCTGGAACAAGAAGCCAATGCGAACACGGATATGATCCAGTTCATCCTGGTCGAGCTTTTGTATCTCTTTACCAAAAACCTCAATGAGACCTTTGTCCTGATACAACAATCCTACCATGCATTTTATCAATACCGACTTTCCGGATCCCGATTTACCAAGTACGACAAGGTTTTCACCTGAAAGTAATTCCAGATTGAATCCACGGAGAACATGGTTTTTCCCGAATGATTTATATACATCCTTTGCCTTGACCACAATATCAGTGCCCGGCGCCTTTGGTGTTTTATAGTGTTCCTGAAAAGCTGTCATTTTATGTTAACCCCATTATATCGGCAATTTGCACTGCCACTAAGTCAAGAATGAAAATCACTAGTGAGGAAACTACCACTGCTGAATTCGCTGCTAATCCGACTCCTTCTGTGCCCTTGTTCGAGTAATAACCTTTGTAACATCCAATTATACCAATGGCGAATCCGAAGAAATAGGTTTTTATCATTGCCGGTAGTATATCGCCAAACATTAACGAATCAAAAACATTATGGTAAAACAGATTAATGCTTACAACATCTTTGAAGTTGACGCCAATATACGATGCATACAATGAAATCAAATCGGCGATCGTTACCAGTACCGGAAGCATTAAAGTGCAAGCCATCACTCTCGTTACAACCAGGTATTTGAAAGGATTGGTGCCACTTACTTCCATGGCATCAATTTGCTCGGTTACCCGCATAGAGCCTAATTCAGCTCCAATACTCGAACCTATTTTTCCGGCACAGATCAATGCAGTGATTACAGGGCCAATCTCACGGATTACGGAAAAGGCAACCATGGCCGGCAAATAGGATTCTGCTCCGAATTCTTCAAGAGTCGGGCGGGACTGAACAGTTAATACCAATCCCATGATGAACGCTGTAACGCCAACCAGAGGTAGCGTCTTGTATCCGATGATATAACATTGACGAATCAGCTCCGCCAGTTCATAGCGCGGTTTGAACCCTTCCCGAAAGAATCGGGCGGTAAAGTCTGCAATTCCACCGACTTCATTTAAAAATCGTTGGAAGGAATCGGGAATCTTTGGCAGGGTCATCTATTCAGCAAAAATAACTATTCATCATCTGTAAATATAGGCAGTTCATTGTGCGGAATTGACGACGTATGCAAATAGATTTAATTTGATGAATGTTGAAAACTTCCAGATTGAGCTATCTCACTTGCAGGATGAAAATAACTCAGTGATTTCCCGTTTTTTAATGCTTACTTTTGTTTTATACACTTTAACCATGAAAACAAACGAGATGTTAAATAGTCTGAAATCGATGACTGAAAAAGCCTTAGACACTTTAAAAGAGGAGGTGAGCGATCTTAAGCAAAGATGGGCACCAGAGGCAGAAGAAGCGGCCAACCGGTTTGAAGTTCTTAAGGCTGATTTTAGAGAATCGTTGACTGCAATTGAGCAGAAGTTGGGTTCAGTTCTTCGTCCCGATGATGCACGACTGGCTGAATTGAAGCAAAAAATGGATGAGTTGCGTCTGCAGTTGGCACTTGGAAAAGCGGAGTCGTTGGAAAAGTTTGAGGAACAACAAAAGAAAATTCAACTGCATTGGTCAATTCTGAAAGCGAACCTGGAGAAAATGCCTGAGTATAATTCACTACAAGATGAGGTTAAGTCTGCTTTTAATGAATGGCGTGTTCGACTGGAGATGATTAAGATACAGTTCTCGCTTGGAAAGATGGAACTGAAGGATAATCTGAAGGAGATTTCCAATGATTTGGGAAAAGAGCTCGATCACCTGGGTAAGGCACTTGAGGCTGGTGCAGGAATTGCCGGTGAAAAATTCGACCGGTTTGAGAGCGAGGTGAAGAAGATTTTTGAAAAATACAGGAAGTAGTCGCCGATTTACAGATCCATTGCTTCTGCAATCATTTCAGCGATATCTTTTACCTGTATCTCTTGTTCTTTATTGTTCAGTTTAACGCCGTCAGATAACATGGTCATGCAGAAGGGGCATGCTACTGCAATCGCATCCGGTTGCAAGTTGATCGCTTCTTCTGCACGTTCCATATTGATGTCTTTTTCTCCGTTTTCAGGTTCTTTGAACATTTGTGCACCTCCGGCTCCGCAACATAGTCCGTTTGCTCTGCTGCGTTTCATTTCAGTCATCAGACTGTCAAGTCGCATGATAACCTGTCGAGGTGCTTCGTAAACATCATTGGCACGGCCGAGATAGCATGGGTCGTGGTACGTGATCTTTTTACCTTTATACGATCCTCCCTGCACACTGAGTTTGCCACTATCTATGAGTTGCTGCAATAATTCGCTGTGATGAATTACTTCATATTGTCCACCCAGTTGTGGGTATTCATTTTTCAAAGTATTAAAACAGTGAGGACAACCTGTTACAATTTTCGTTACTTCATAACCATTCAGCACCATGATATTATTCATAGCCTGCATTTGGAAAAGGAATTCATTTCCGGCGCGTTTTGCAGGATCACCGGTACAACTTTCTTCGGTGCCCAATACGGCAAATTTCACTCCTGTATGATGAAGGATCTTCGCGATCGCTTTGGTTACTTTCTTTGCTCTGTCGTCAAAACTGCCGGCACATCCCACCCAAAAAAGAATTTCCGGTTTTTCTCCTGCGGCCATCATCTCGGCCATCGTTTTTACTTTGAAGTCACTCATTGTAATGTAGTATTTCTGTTGTGAGATGAGGTGTTAGTTTTCTGTCCAGTTCATTCTGTCGGCTGGAGAAAATTGCCATGGAGCTCCGTTATTTTCAATCTTGGAGAACATACCATTCAATTCTGCAGGTGCTGCACTTTGTTCCATCACCATATAGCGTCGCATATCTACAATAATCGAAAGCGGATCAATAAGTACCGGACAAGCTTCTACGCAGGCATTGCAGGAAGTACAGGCCCAAAGTTCTTCAGGACTGATATAATCGTTCAACAATGATTTTCCATCATCGTGGTCCGCTCCATGCTGGTTGATGTTTTTTCCAACTTCTTCCAGGCGATCGCGTGTGTCCATCATGATTTTTCTTGGCGACAAAAGTTTGCCGGTAAGATTCGCAGGACAGCTTGAAGTACATCTTCCACACTCAGTGCAGGAATAAGCATCCATCAGCTGTTTCCAAGTCAGATCCTTTACATCTTTTGCACCAAAACGTTGTGGCGCTGCATTAGGATCAGCAGGAGGAGGAACTGCAGATGGATCCATCATGAGCTTCACTTCATTCATTACACTTTCCATGTTTGTAAGCTGTCCTTTCGGAGTCAGTTTACTGTACCATGTATTGGGAAATGCCAAAAGAATGTGAAAGTGTTTAGAGTAGGGGACATAGTTCAGGAAAGCCAGGATTCCAACGATATGAAACCACCAGCAACCTCTTTCCAGTAAAATCAATGCATCTGTACTCATCCCGGATAACATTGGCACAAACATCGCGCTCACGGGGAACGAACCGGCAGTTATATAGTGTTCTGCTCCTCTTGTTTGTAAGATAGAGTCGGCTGCATTCATTAAAAGGAAGGCAGTCATCAGAAATATCTCCGTGATCAAAATAAGATTCGCGTCTGTACGAGGCCATGACGTCATTTCTCGCATGGTAAATCGCTTGACGCGTAACACATTTCTACGGGCGAGGAAAACAACACAGGCTGCCAAAACACCGAGTGCTAATATTTCAAAACTTCCAATCAGAAAATCATAGAATCCGCCCATAAATGACAGCACGCGGTGAGTTCCGAACAAACCGTCTATAATTATCTCCAGTACTTCAATATTTATTATGATGAAGCCGACATAAATCAAAACGTGGAAAAAAGCAGCAACCGGACGGGCTCCCATTTTTGATTGCCCCATTGCAACTTTAGCCATAACTGCCCAACGCTCGGAGGGACGATCGTTTATTTTAACATCTCTGCCTAAGTTGATATTTCGAATGACCTCTCTGACTTTTTTGGTGAAGAGAAAAACACCGGCACCGAGGATGACCAGGAATAGAATCTGCGCTATCATAGTTAAACCTTTATGCCCCGAAAATACATCTTACAAGGCAATTTCCGGTGGAATAATCCGGATAACTATGGACAATTATTCACAGTTTATTTGGCTTTTTTACCGAAAACCGAAAAATGAACATATCGTTTTGGGTTCGACTTTAGGTCTTTCAGTAAAGCATCAAGATCCCTCGCTGTTTGATCTAAATTGAGATAAAGTGAATCATTGTTTACCATTTGTCCGAGTGTACCCTGACCTTTATTTATTTTCTCCATCACCTGACTCATCTCTTCCATGGTCTTGTCAGCCTTTGCGATAGTGCCGGCAAAGTTGGACGCTGCCAGTGTATCCGATACTTTAGAAAGATTGTCGAGAATACTGTTTATCTGTTGGTTATTATCCCGAATGTTGGTAGTAATAGAACTCAGGTTCGACAACATCACATTTAGTTTACTGCGATCGTCGGTCATCAGTTGATCAACAGCGCCAAGTGTATGGTTCAAATGACCAATACCTTCCCGCAGATTATTTTTTGTACCCGGATCAAAAAGCAGGTACAACATGGAGGCAAGGGAGTCGATAGTAACAATTAATCGCTCCGTTTTATCTTTGATCGGACCTACTTCTTCACCAACTTTTTGGGCAAGGCTATATTCAAGTTCAGCCTTCAAAGTATCTTTATCTGCTAAAGGGTTTGGGTCATTTCCCAAATCGATGCGCATGGCTTTGGTGCCGATCAAATCAGAACTGAAAATAAGGGCTATGGAGTTTTTAGATACAAATACATCATTGTCAATCAGCAGGGTAACCAGAAGTCTACCAGAATTATCAGGCATGAAATCAATACTGTTTACAATACCAATCCGATAACCATTCATGAAAACGGGATTGGAGGTGACTAATCCGTCAACATTCTGATAAACAGCAAAATATTTATTCCTGCTGGTAAAAACGTCCTTACCTTTCAAATAATTTAAACCCCAGATCAACGCAGCCAATGCCGCAGTCACCAGTATACCAACTTTTGCTTCTTTAGATAGATTCACCGGCCGAAATTAAGGTCTTTTTAGGAGTTGTTCAGCCTCTGGGAGTGTTATTCTTTGATTCCCGTTCATGGCTGTCAGAAAAGCATCGGATTTTCCGGAAGCTTTTACCTGCGCTAATTTTTTCCGTGCAGCATCAACTGTCTGGAAACTACCGATAAAGTAACGGGTAAATCCATCACTGCATGCTACCGGACGAACCCCATCCATCTTTGAATATTTCGTATTATCAACCTGAGGATTTTTACTTGCGCCAATTTGAATAGTAATATAAACAGCAGGGTTTGAAGCTTCGGTAACGACAGGTTCCTTTATCGCCGGCTTAGGAGTTGGGGCAGGAGGTGGAGTAGTTTTTTCCGGTGCCGGATTGGTCTTTACGGGAATTGTTTCTGCAACCGGAGTTTTTATAACCGTATCCTTTGTAACAGGAGGCGGAACAGGGTCTGGTCTCGGATCAGGACGAGGTTCCTGGCCAACAGGTTCCGGAGTGGAAGATTCGCCACCCGATTCCATGTCGATTTTGTATTCTTTAAAAGCTCTGAAAATTGCTGTTGCCATTATCCCTTGCCCTTTTTCATTATTGAGGAATTTCTCTTCCGGTTCATGGGTCAGAAAGCCGCACTCAATAAGGACAGCCGGCATTGCAGTTTTGTACAATACAAGGAAACCTGCCTGCTTCACACCTCTGTTATATCGTCCGGCATAATCGGTAAATTCCTCCTGAATATTTGATGCCAGCATCAGACTCTGATTCATGAACTGACTCTGGTAAAGCGAGAAGATGATATTGGCTTCAGGCGAATTCGGATCAAATCCATCGTACTTCTTCTGATAATCATCCTCCAATAAAATCGCGGCATTTTCCCTCTTCGCTACATTCAGATTATCCTCGGTTTTATGGTTACCCATGACATAGGTCTCTGAACCGTAAGCACCTTTTCCACCAGAATTTAAATGGATACAGATAAACAAATCCGCATGAGCACGATTGGCAATATTGGCCCGTTCATGCAGTGGTATGAAAACATCCGTTTTACGGGTGTAAACCACTTTGATATCCGGATAATTCGACTCGATCATTTTCCCCAGACGTAGCG
>JBIIRF010000072.1:0-8448 GCA_044341715.1 Bacteroidia bacterium
CTGAAAGAAGGACGTCCTGCAGTAATTCCACTGAAAACGGGTACCAGCATTGATTTCAAAGTAACCGAAAACAATGGTTTACTTTCGTTTACTGCCGGCAGAAACTGTATTTGAAAAGAGAGCGTATTATACGCCAGAAAATCGTTCTGCACGTTTACACCGGCCTTTACAACCGGAAAGTGCCGGACATTCTCTGTGTATTTATTACGCACACTCACCCAATCCAAACCATCAAAAAAAGCGAAACGAAAACCATAGAGGTACCAGGGCATATGCCATACCGTAGTCAGGTTGGTTCCAACAAGTATATCTCCGGAAATAGCTTCGCCATCTTCTATTCTTTGATCATTATAAAACAGCAGTGACTGCGTAGACAACTGATCAACTCCGGAAAAATCCATCTTCAACAACTGACGAAAGCGAACACGGCCCCACTTCAGCAGCGGCGTGAAGTAAAAAATCTCCGCTGAAGAACGCACATCTTCCTGCAGACTATTTCTGAAAAAACTTCCCATAGCCAGCTTCACACCATAATAACCGGCATCGTTCTGAAAACCACTAAATGAAAACTCTCCTGCGAAGTAATTTCGGCTATACACTTCCGTTATATCTTTTCCTCCGGTAAAACGCAACGACACACCCACCGGAAAATATTCTGAAACACCATATTCCTTCACCAGCGCAGAACGAATAAATTCCCTTTTTATCAACTGTACAGCGCCAATCACCTGCACTTTATTCCACAAGTAATAATCTGCATCCTTACCGGAGAACGGACGATCCTGAAAAGAAACCATATCCACAGCCAACATCGGTATGAGGTTCCAATGTGTCTGACTGGAGAACACACGACCATACCATCCACCCGCAGTCAGCTGATCCACTTTTTCACCCTTCTCACCATCGGCCCATTTCTCCCTCACTCTCCTCGCATAAACACCACCCAGGTCGGGCAACTCCTCCGACAAAAAAGTCCGCTCCAACTCCAGCGACTGAGACTCACGTCCTTCTTTCGATGCCACCTCCGCACGCAACACACCGAACTGACCCAGCAAATTATCTTTCCGAAGAAAAACCGACCAGGCTTCATCGGGTTGCCAGGATGCTTTATGCCGATAATTCAATCCTGCTTCCAATGCAACACCTGCAATATTCCGATCCGTTAATCCGAAACTATAATTCGTTGAACTCAACACCTCCAGATTAAAGCGCAATGGCAAATAATCCTGCGTAGCTATCACCAAATCGATAGAGTCTGTCCCGGGCACAGGAAGCACATATAATCGTGCATCACGAATGGTTTCAATTTCTCTCACCAGACGCTCCATATCTGCCAGCACTACTTCATCTACCACATCACCCGGCTGAACAATCGAACGTGCCAGCACTACGGATGATTTCGTTTGCGCATGAAAGTTCATCCATCGTCCTAATCCCGACTGCGCCACCCATGCTGTATCATTCACGTTCCCATCCAGCACCGGCATTTTTAGATGAGTGATAGTGCGAACTGTTTTCCCATCATACGACTCAAAATCTTCTTCTCTAACCACGTCGTTTTTACGCACCACTTTCACAGGAGTATTATCGCGGATAAACAACCGATACAATTCTTTCTTCATCCTGCTCTTCCCTGAATGCACGGCCAACGAATCATAAAATGTTTTCGAACGCGCATATGGATCTTTACGCAAGCGAATCGATTTACCATAAGTTGGAAGCACTGTATCCTGTGTTGTTACATAAAATGTATCAGGAAGTATAACCAACATTCCGGCCTGAACAAAGAGGGAATCTTTTCTGGCTGTTGTACTACGCTGCGCCATAACCTGAGCAGAATACAAGAAAAGCAGTAAAGGCAACCAATAAATTATTCGGAAACGGAAGCCTTTCATAACCTGTAGCAGATGTCAGGTAACGAAGTTAATCAAAGTTCCTCCAATCATTGAATGAGAAGAGAAATATCATAAAACTTTGATTAAAATCATCAGGCAGTCACCAATGCAGGATAATACTTCTCCCGCATCGATTTCACTCCATCATCATTCAGGAATTCATCGTAAGTCATGCGCTTATCGATGATACCACCCGGAGTGAGTTCAATAATTCGATTGGCCACCGAATCGGTAAACGTATGGTCATGCGAAGAGAACAACGCAATATGTTTCCAGTCCTGCATTGCTTCGTTGAACGCTGTAATCGACTCCAGATCGAGGTGATTGGTAGGTTCATCCAGAATCAGACAATTGGCATTCGTCAACATCATACGTGAAATCATGCAACGCACTTTTTCTCCTCCGGAAAGGACCGTACTTTTCTTCAATGACTCTTCGCCCGAGAACAACATCTTCCCTAAAAAGCCACGCACAAATGTTTCTTCCTTCTCCTTAGAGAACTGACGCAACCAATCGATCAACTGCATCTCTTCTTTAAAATAAGTGGAGTTATCATTCGGCAGATACGAACGGGTAATGGTTGTTCCCCATTCGAAAGTTCCTTCAGTTGCAGCATCGTTATTTGTCAGAATCTCGAAGAAGGCAGTAACAGCACGACGATCACGAGAGATCACTGCAATTTTATCCTGCTTATCGATAGAGAAAGTAATATCACTGAAAAGCAGCTGACCTTCATCGGAAACTTTTTTAAGACCTTCCACTTTCAACAGCTGATCACCGCAGTCACGTTCGGCTTTAAAAATGATAGCAGGATATTTTCGTGTAGAAGGCGGAATTTCATCCACCACCAGTTTCTCGAGTAATTTTTTACGACTTGTAGCCTGTCTGGACTTCGAAGCATTTGCTGAAAATCGCTCCACGAACTCCTGCAACTCCTTGCGTTTATCTTCCACTTTTTTATTCTGATCAGAACGCTGACGAAGAGCAAGCTGACTCATCTCGTACCAGAAAGTATAGTTACCGCTATAGAGCTGAATTTTTCCGAAATCGATATCAGCCACATGTGTACAAACAGTATCCAGGAAGTGACGATCGTGACTCACCACAATCACCGTGTTTTGAAAATCTGCAAGGAAATTCTCCAGCCAGGTGATGGTCTCAACGTCGAGGTCATTCGTCGGCTCATCCAGCAGCAGAATATCCGGATTTCCATACAACGCCTGCGCAAGAAGCACCCGTACTTTTTCCTTACCGCTGATCTCCGACATTTTTTTCTGATGCAGATCTTCCTTCACGCCCAACGCGCTCAACAAACTGGCTGCATTGCTCTCTGCATCCCAGCCATCCATTTCGGCGAATAACACTTCCAGTTCCGCAGCACGGTGACCATCTGCCTCACTGAAATCAGGCTTCGCATAAATCGCATCCTTCTCACGGATTACTTCCATCAACTTCATATTGCCCATCATCACGGTTTCAAGCACCGCAAAATCATCATACGCAAAATGGTTCTGCTTCAGCACCGACATCCGCGCACCGGGATTCATCGAAACCTGTCCGGTAGTGGCATCAATCTCGCCGCTCAGAATTTTCAGAAACGTCGATTTTCCGGCACCATTCGCACCGATTACACCATAGCAATTGCCGGGAGTAAACTTAAGATTAACTTCTTCGAAAAGCACACGTTTACCGTAACGCAGGGAAAGATTTGATACTGAGAGCATTTTGAGCAGTTTTTGGGGCTGCAAAGATAGGGTTTTAAAACGGAGTTTGCATGAAAAAAAACACTTCTTATCAATTTGCTAATTAGTGAATTAGCTAATTAGCAAATGGGTAGATTGATTAGTTCGGGGGTGATTCGATTTCTCAAGAAGAATTTATCCGTGTAAATCAGCAAAATCTATTTTATCTGTGTTCCAGTCAGCGGAATGGTTGGCCACTGGTTTTTTATGAAAAATTATGATTTGCACTGTTGGAATTGGTGAATTGGTGAATTGGTGGATTGGCGGATTGGTGAATTGGTGAATTAGTTCTGAGAATGTTTAAGAGTTTCAAGGCCCCTGAGTAGCGGCTAAAAATAATATTCTCAATCAAAACTAACACGCGTATCGAAGGGGTGTTCCCTTAGGCCGATAGTTGGGAACGCGGATTGGGCGGGTTAGACGGATTTTCGCGGATTTGCAATGTGAAAGCTCCGGGAATTGATTAAAAATTTGAGAAGCGGAAATATAAATTTGAGGAAGAGTACCTAAATTGATAATCAAAATGAATAAAATCCTACTTCACAACGCACTGATTACAAGGCGTTTATTCAAAACTACCTGAAAATGATCGATTTATGACAATTAAACAAAAAAGTCTTTTTACATTTGCATACCCTTAAAATGAAAACCCAAGTCAGCCAACGACTTAGAAAGACACACTTACCCCCTTACTACGAGTGAAAGAAACTGTTTGAACACAGTGTTGGTTAGATTTATTTAGTAGATAGATGAGGATTGGAGCTATACTTCAGTCCTCATTGTCTTTTAAAAGGGTTCGATTCCTTTCATGCTGATTGCCATCCTTCAAAACAGCAGATTTTTAGAAGTTACCTACAAAACGAACTTAAAAACCACTCAAATAGTTAATTTTGCAGGCCTTTCCAATAACTACACTTACCATTTGCACTCGTAGTTCAATGGATAGAATATCAGATTCCGATTCTGAGGGTTGTGGGTTCGAGTCCCGCCGAGTGCACTGATAAATACAAGAAGCCACAGCTCTGCTGTGGTTTTTTTGTTTTAGAGCAGACCCCAAGCTTGCTTGAGGGGATGTGAGAAAACAAAAAAAGACAGGCCGCGACCGCGGTCTGGACTTCTTGTATTTGCAATCCGGCAAAGGTGGGTCCGGCGCAGCCACTCCCGCCGAGTGCACTGATAAATACAAGAAGCCACAGCTCTGCTGTGGTTTTTTTGTTTTAGAACAGGCCCCAAGCTTGCTTGAGGGGATGTGAGAAAACAAAAAAAGACAGGCCGCGACCGCGGTCTGGACTTCTTGTATTTGCAATCCGGCAAAGGTGGGTCCGGCGAAGCCATTCCCGCCGAGCGCACTGCTTGATGAATTTACTTCTACCCAGAAATAAATTCGTGTTTTTCCGCCTTTTCCGCTTTATCCGCGTTCCCTCCAAATGAAAACGGGATACTCCTTTCGGAATACCCCGTTTCAATTTTACTTGTTATTTTTTATTTCACCGCATCAATCATGATTGTTTGACGTGTGCTTCCATTTACTGTTTGCAGTTCGAAGAAGTACATTCCGGTGCTTAAGTCGATTAATTCCATCGTTACCGTGTTCTCTCCAGCTATAACCTCCATCGCCTGTGTGCGAACTACTCGTCCGCTGGCGTCGTAAAGTCGTAATGTTGCCTGGGAAGATTCACCACTTTCGAAACGGATGTTCAGACGATCAGTTGCCGGATTCGGATAGAGTTGTACTTCCTGTGCATCCGCTATTGATTTTATACAACTGTTGATGGTAATTCCTACGAGTGATTTTGTTGTACTTCCACAATCGTTGGATACAGTGAGTGTAACTTTTTTACCGGTTCCCGGATTGTTTCCATACAATACTTCGATGGTCTTAGTGCCCTGTCCACTGATGATACTTGCACCAGCAGTTACGCTCCAGTTATAGTTGGTTACACCGGCTACAGTGGGAACATTATATGTAACCGTTTGTCCGGTACATACTACATTGAGTCCGTTCACCGGTCCGCTGATAAATGGTTTTCCATACACCATCAATGTACGTTCTGCACTGGCTCCACAGTTGGAGAATGCACGCACTACCAGATTTCCCTGGGTGAATGTATTCGCATAGCTTACTTGTACCGAAGTTCCGTTTGATGGTCCGATGATGGTTGCTCCCGCAGGTACAGTCCATAAATAATGTGTAGCACCACTTACCGGATTGATAGAATAGTTAACACCGGAAGCATTGCATAGTCCGCTAGCTTGTCCGCTGATTACTGATGGCGTACGTGGAATATTCAATGCTACTGTGCGACTTCTTGCTACACCTGTTCCGCAGATATTCACTCCGGATACAGCGATTGATCCACCGGTAAATCCACCATTCACGGAAACAGAAATCACATTGGTTCCTTGTCCGCTGATGAAACTCATACCGGCAGGCAATGTCCAGTTATAGGAACTTGCACGAGCAACTGATGCTACTGAATAGGTAACAACATCTCCCGGACAAACATTATTACTTCCGGAAATACTTGCAGGTGTCACAGGAGCCGATAACTGCACTGAAACAGGTAAACAACTCGTATTTGAATTACATCCTGAAGTCGTATTTGCAGTTACACAGATAGTACCATTAACACCGGCATGGATAGCAGAGAACGGCCATCTTACCACCAATGAAGGAGTACCCTGACCGGAAACGATAATAGTACCGGAAGGGACTGTCCAGTTATAAGCCGTAGCACCCGGAACAGCAGCCACTGAATAAGTGATTTGCTGACCTTGCGGATTACACAGGGCAGATGATCCGTTGATAGCACCTAACGTTGCCGGATATGGGAGAATAGTAATCAAAGTTGAACTAACGCCTGCAGGACATCCCGCAGTTGCGTTGGTAGTAAGTGTAAGTGTAACACTTCCCGCAAGCAGATCATCCGACGAAGGCACATATACGGCATTCAGGCTGATTGGAGACGGAGTAAATGAACCATTTCCACTGGAAGACCAGGTTGCATTTACCGCACCACCACTGATACTTCCGTTCAATGAAACCTGATCACCGGAACAGATTGTTTGTGGTGAACCTGCATCCGCTACAGGAGGATTCACGCAAGAACAATTTTCATCGGTTGATCCATCGCAGTTATCATCGATATTGTTACCGCAAACTTCCGTCATACCCGGATGAACGGCGTTGTTGGATTCATCACAATCACCACCAACAGCGGCAAGTCCTAGAGGAGGAGTAACTTCACAAGAAACAACCGGTAAGCTGATATTACCATAACCATCCTGATCAGCATCTGTGTAATAGATAAACTCCTGTGGAGTGGTTAATTCACCATTCACATAAGCGATCACATAATCAGCAGGATTGTTTAACACCATTCCACCGGGAACGATATCATACACACCACCGGTTACAGCAGACACTGCAACAGGTAAGCCGGATTGTTGAAGTGTGAAGGAAGCCGGAGTAGCTACAATCGGACTATCTACATCATTGTAATTGTAACCCGTTACTACCGCAGTAAATGCAGGAACCGAATCACAAGTACCGATAGTATCAAGTGCTGTTACAGTCAATGTATCAGGCAAGATGGTCAGATCACCCAACTCATAGGTAATATCGAAATTCGGAGAAACCAGTGCGCCGGGAACAATCAGATGTGATCCGACATTGATACCGGTAATCACGTTGACTGATTTATATTCATACAAGGTATCATTCGCTGGAGCTGCAACGTCGGCCGTATCGATGATCACCATTACGTTATCATTGGTCGAATCAGAAACGGCATTGCTGTTTACGATCGGAGATCCATTCACCAATGCACGGGCATTCACGATTGCTGAGCCATTCACGAGAGCACGGGCATTTACCAGCGCGCGGGCATTCACCAAGGCACGGGCACTAACCAATGCTGCTACTTCATCATCTACCTGATAATTGAACACCGATTCAACAGCTACATCAATAATATTTGTTGTATCGTACACCACTGAATTTACCAGTGCACGGGCATTCACCAAGGCACGGGCATTTACCAGTGCACGGGCTGAAGCCATCATACTCAGATTTTCCAAATCGGCATTTACCAGGGCACGACCATTTACTAACGCCCTCGCATCTACTAAAGCCAGTGCATTTTCAGCCAGTCCTGCTTCGTGTTCAGCGCTGAGGCCACTCAGGAATGCAGCACGATCGCCGATTGGCACGAGTGTAGAATCATATGTATAAGTAAACGTTAAACTATCAATTTTATCTCCATAGATAAGCGTCGTATCGTTTGCGCGAATGGTTACCGGCATTTTCTCAATGCTGAGTAATCCATTAATCATTTCATATTCGTACAATTCCGCTCTCACTACATCATCGGTATCGGCCATATTTAAAGGCACCATCACCGGCTCAATAAAGTATAAGCCTACATTCGACACAGCAGTAGCCGGACTAACGAAACTCAAATCATCGAGACCGAGATCTGCCAGTGTGAGTCCGAGATTTTGGTACGGCACTGAATCGACCGTAATGGTTGCAGTAAATGCCGGCAATGACTCTCCGTATTTTTTCGACTTACCATCTGCAACAACACGCACTACTTTCTTAATATTCGGGAAGAAGTACAATGTATCGGAAGTACCACCATCCAGGTTACTTGGCGTCATCGGAGGTGTATAAACATACAGCGGAGGATTGCCTTCAAACTCAGGCACGCTTGCTGTCATTGCAGACTCACTTACCATCACAGCAGGAATCGTATCATCACGCAGAATTACTTTAGAAGTAGGACGCAGATAATTACCCTCTATGGTAA
>JBIIRF010000073.1:0-8425 GCA_044341715.1 Bacteroidia bacterium
TAAAGAAAACTGCTGGGAGTATCGAAAAGCTGAAGTTGCGGATATGCTTCACCGTTATGAACCCGATATTCTGGGAATTCAAGAAGGATTACACGATCAGGTATTGTATCTAGACTCTGTACTTCGGGACCATTCCTATACAGGAGTAGGTCGCGACGATGGCAAAACGAAAGGGGAATACTCGGCGATTTTTTACAATACCAAACGCTTTCATTTACTCTACACAAAAACCTTCTGGCTTTCTGATACACCCGACACGGTAAGCGTTGGCTGGGATGCGGCCATGGAACGGATTGTAACGTTTGCAATGTTCAGAGATTTGACGAAAGGCGATACATTGTATGTCTTCAATGCACATATGGACCATATTGGTGTGCAGGCAAGAGAAAATTCTGCGCGCCTGATTTTACGGATCATCGATCAACAAAAACTATGGAACAAGCGACTTGTGGTGATGGGAGATTTCAACGCGACGCCACAGGAATCTCCGGTAAAATTATTCGCTGAAAAGCTGCAGTGTGCCTATAACAATTCTCGGGAAACGAAACAGGGTCCGCCGGGAACGTTCAACGCCTTCAACACCACCGAACCAGTCACCAAACGCATTGACTACATCTTCACCAACAAACTTTCTGTCAAGCATTACCTTCACATTGATGACCGCAGGAAGAACAACTTATGGTTATCGGATCATTTGCCAGTGCTGATTCAGCTGAACGATTGAAATTTCAAAATGTACAGATGAAAGACTAAAGAGTCAGCGATTCCCGGTTTGTAGAAACAATTATCCAGTAAAAGCAGTATTTCCCAGGTCCCGGAGTGGAAATTTACTAAACAGAAAGGGCTATTAACCTATGAACAATGGCTGTTTATCAAAATATAGTCAGTCTTACTTAGTAGTTATCAAAATCTGTATACTTTTAAAGACACCTAACAAGACACCTTATGAAAAAATTTTACTTTCTACGAAAGCTATTAAATGCCTTCTTATTGGTTATTGTCACCACTGGATTCTCACTTGCTCAGCCTTGTGGGATAGAAGCGAAGATAGCAATCAACTGCGGAACAGCTACCTGCGGTTATTTTGCCGACACCTCGGGATATCAGCCGGGATGGATCGGATATAAGTACGAATGGATTATCAATAATCAGGTGCCAATCGTACAATATTCAGTACCTACATTACTATATGATCAATTAGCAGCAGGATTTAACCAACTCCAATTAATTGTATATGGTACAAATCCAACAACGAATGATAGCTGTATAGCTGAGTACGCGAATATCTTTCAGGCAACCGGGAACGCTATTTATCCTGAATTTGACGTGACCGTGAATGGAAACGATGTTACATTCAGCGGGACTTATAAGGGAGGACCCTATTTTGCAGCCCCATCATTTATTGAATATGATTTTGGAGATGGTAATGTATCTTCTTCCAATTCCCTTATTGAAACACATACCTATGCGAATGCAGGATCGAAACTTGTTTATTTAACAGTAGCTTCAACTGATCCCGTAACGAATCTAACGGTTTATGGTACTTACTATCGCACAATCAACATCGGTGCCGGTGCTTCCAATGTAGAGTTCACCGCTATTTTTGACAATACAATATGTGACTCAATAAGTCTCTACACAAGCACTACTCTACCATTCACTATGGGAAGTGTTATTGAAAATTTTGCAATTGCAAATAATCCTCCGGTAAACAATGCTTATACACATATAGCCCTTGCTGAGGTACCGGGCCATGATTTTATTAGAGTGGAAGCATTCGGATCAGGAAATGGAGAGGATTACAATCATCACGTGGTCAAAATAAACGACTGCGGAATAATTCCTGATACAATATCCGGAACCGTGTTTGAAGACTTAAACTATAATGGACTTCGAGAGCCGGGAGAACCTGCCATTGCTGGTAAATACATTTACGTAACATCAAACTGTGCCGCCACCTACAGCGCCACACAAGCCGCCTCCTATGGTACATACACAGACACAACTGGAAATTATAAATTGCTGGTTCCGCACTATGCAGTAAATGTCAGTGTTGAAATGGTAAACGGGTACACCTTAACCTACCCACAAACTTCTACCTATGCTGTCAACTTCAATACCGGGACCCTTCATCCCGGCTATAACTTTGGACTATCAGCACTATCTGTCAACATCTGCGGCCGCGTTTATCTTGATGATAACAACGATAGTATTTATACATTCACAGACCGGAATCTGCCGGGAGTAATGCTAACAGCAACCAATACAACAACAAATCTGGTTTACCACACTTATTCAGGTACTAACGGTAACTATTGTTTTGAATTACCGCCCGGAGATTTTGTTATACGCCCCGTCAACTACCCACTCGACAGCGCGAGTTTTGTACCTGACAGCATACTGGTAAATGCCGGAAGTGGAGGATCCTTTAACAGCAGCAACTTCGGATTCCGCAGTGTAGTGCCCACTGATTTTAATCTGGCATTAACAAGTTCCGATGAGGCAAGACCCGGATTCGGCTACAACTTGAGCACACGCATCCGTAACACCGGATTCCTCAAAGGAAAAGGAGAAGTGGTTTGCACATACGATCCGCTTCTCACACCATTGAGTGTAAATCCTGCCAATGGAATAATCAACACTGTAGCACATACCGTTACCTGGACTACCGATTCCCTATCCCCTGGCACAGTAGTTCACTATACGGTTAGTTTCACCATTCCGGTATCAACACCCTTAGGAACCGTTCTCAACAACTCTTCCACCATCACTGCATTATCTGGAACAATTGAAAACGATTTAGCAGATAACAGCAGCACTCAATTTCAAACTGTAGTCGGCTCCTTCGACCCCAACGACAAAGCCGTATTTCCAGCAGGGCTCGGTGCTACCGGAGATGTCCTTCACAACACTCCTTTCGATTACCGCATTCGTTTTCAGAATACGGGAACAGCATCAGCGATCAATGTATTCGTAGCAGATACCATCGACGAAGATCTCGACTTAAATACACTGGTGATTCATCGTGCCAGTCATAGCTATGATTTAGTGATCAACGGAAATGTACTCACCTGGAGATTCTTTAATATCAACCTGCCCGACAGTAACACCAACGAACCTGCCAGTCATGGTTTCATTGAATACAGCATCTCACCGAAACCAGGATTAACAGACGGAACTACTATTGAAAATACGGCCTACATTTACTTCGACTTCAATGCACCGGTAGTGACGAATACAACAATGAACACGATGTTATCTTCACTGGCAAGCATAGAAGAAATACCATCCACACAAAAACTGTTGGCTTATCCAAATCCGGGTAGCACTAAAATTTTCCTGTTGCCAAGAGTGGAGATTAATGGAAGAACTGAGATTCTATTGTTAGATATAACGGGTAAACAGATACAGCGAATCTACAATGGAATCTATACAAATGGACAAACTATCGAAGCAAATGTAGAGGATTTGGCAAAAGGAATCTACATGATTGAAATGCGTTATAATGGTGGAACAGAAACAATAAAATGGATTAAACAATAAGATTATAAATCCAGTTTTTCCTGACCCGGACGATCATCGCGTTTTGTATAACCCATTCCCTGCAGTTTCAGCTCCTGTAGTACCCGCAATTCCACTTCGGGTACTACAGGGGCTCCTACAGGAGATAACAACTGCAGATCGTTGCTTCGGGGGTTTTTCACTCGTGTGCTTACCGGATAAGCATTCATCTCATCGCCATCATATGGCTCCAGTAACGCGGTAATAGAAGCCAGATGATCACTCTCCAGCCAGGTGCGTTCATCACTCTCATGCAATATCACCGGTGAACGATGATGCCCGATTTTCTGAAGAACTTCATTCGGCGTGGTCGTAATTATAGAGAACGAATGAATGATTTCACCTGTTTCAGGATTCGCCCATTCATCCCAGAGTCCGGCCATTGCAAAAGGACGACGCTTCAGAAAAACAAGATACGGCTTATCCAGCTTTTCCTTTTTCGGACCCTCGTAGAAATAATCAGCAATCACCAAACAACGTTGCGAACGAATTGGCTTACGAAAAGAGGGTTTAGTGATAATACCCTTCGCACCACGGTATTGAGGATCATCCTCTGAATTATGATCGCCCTCCGCCCGCGCGTTCAACAGGTACATAGGTTTCTTCGCCCAAAAAGGTGTCATACCAAAACGGAAAAACTGAATCTCATTCGGCTTATCGTTGGTGATAACCGGAGCCAATGCCCCTGGACCGACATTATAATTTGGAATGGTAATATGCACCGAATACTGCTGCGCAACAGCATTAAAGCGCTTCTCATACGCCTCGAGTTTATCAATGACTACATAACGACCACACATGCAGCAAAAATATGATTTCAAATGATTCACTCCTCAAAACACAAACGTTAAACCATCATATAAACGATAAAACATACCAAAAACAAGATTGAATTATTGGTATGAAGCCTTTCGCAGGTAATCCCGGATAAAATATAATGGTTAAAGAAAAACGATTCCTGCTATTTTTACTAGATTTATCGCATGGAAAAAGAACACGGGAGAATACTTCCTATATTAATTACCGCTTTATATCTATTTATGTCTACCATTGATTCAAACGCTCAAAAGCCTGTTCTGGGAGAATATTTCTTCGGAAGACAGGAGCTCGCATCCGGATTTCGCTTTAATACTGATGGAACATTTGAATTCTTCTACTCGTACGGTGTCTCTGACCGTTCTGCACATGGCACATTTACAGTGTCAGGAGATACAATTAAGCTAAAAAGTGATAAAGCACCAGGCAATGATGTTTCCATTGATAAACAATACAAACGCGGAGATGGGTTTACCATCAAATGTAATGCCCCGAACAAATTGTTGCTGTCCTATATGCAATGTATCGTAGTAAATGGCGATCAGAAAGAAGTATTTGAAGCGAACAGTGACGGAGTAATTTCCTTTGAGATGTCCCGGTGTGATAAAATTTACATCAGTTGTAATGTTTTTCCAGACATTCCCACATTAATCAAGGATGAAAACAACGAAAACAATCAATTTGAAGTTACGCTATTGCCTATTGTACAAGAAGTAAGTTTCAAGGGTATAGACTTTAAAATAGAAGACGACAGTACCATCTCCTGTTACCCGAATTATATTTTTATGATGGAAAATGTGAGGTTCAGCAAGCAATAATGATTGAACTATGAAAAAAGTCATTATTCTCTTCTTCATTCTAATAAAAATATCCGGCATTTACAACCCGAGCTATTCATCTACAATTTCGTGTTTCCATCTGCGATCAGTCAAGGAACGAGATTTTTTATTACCCAATTCAAAACAGATACAAAACGATAATGCTGAACTATCCGGACTCACTGTAGAAAGTAATCCCGATACAACAGGCTACCCTTTTGAAAGAAACATAAAAATTAATCAACTAAGTATTTCAGACAGCACCGATTTATATGTAGGTGACAGCACTTCAAAATCGCTCTACTATTGCTCCATACTCCCTGAGCAATCTCCGATAGGTGTAATGGTACTCCTATGTGGAACCTGGGAAACAACATTACATGTAATACAAAGCAATACCGGTTTGATTGAGCAAGCACATAATCATCAGCTTGCCGTCATCATTCCTTCTCTCAACCAGCGCCTCTCCCTGAATACTACAGTACTACAATTTCTGAACACCGTCTTCATTGATGCAATGCAGAAATATCACCTTCCTGCAGATAATTTTATAATCGGAGGTCTTTCCATGGGAGGGTTATTTAGTCTTCGCTATGCGGAGTTAGCTACAGAAGATCCTTCCAAAACTACCATTCATCCTAAAGCTGTTTACAGTGTAGATGGTCCCACTGATCTGGAAAACCTCTACTATTCGTTCAAAAGAAGATTTAACAATCCACGAAACACCAACAAAGGCGAAGCGGAATATGCAATAAAGGAATTCGAAAAATTCATGGGAGGATCTCCGGAACAATACCGAAAACAATATATTCGGTATTCTACATTTTCCAAATCAGAAGAAGACGGAGGCAATGCAAAATACTTACTAAACATTCCGGTGCGTATTTACAACGATCTTGATGTTAACTGGTGGATAGAAAACCGCGGAAACGACTTATATGATATGAACGCGTTGGATCAATCCGCATTTATCAATCATTTAATCGGACATGGGAATAAAAAGGCAGAGTTTATCAATGCAATCGGGAAAGGATATCGTCTGGAAGGAAACAGACATCCACATTCATGGTCAATTGTTGATCCGGTAGAATGTATTGAATGGGTAATGAAATGTCTGAATGAATAAAAGGGAATGTAATCATTACACTCTCCTCTCTATGTTTAATAGCACTTATTCTTTCACCAATGCAAGATACTTTTCCCGATTTTCAAAGATTATCCAGCCAAGAATAAACCATATCACCAGTACAATCGGAATTCCATCCGGAGCTACTGTAAGGTGAGTGAACAATACACCCGTCATTACCGGAATTACAAGTAGCGCGGCAAGGGCTCTGGTACGAGAGATGATCATCAACAAACCACCAAGTAATTCTACAGCACCAATCAGGGGCATCAGCCAGGATATTTCCATTAACGCAGTGCTATCCTTTACAAGTTCTGCAGGGAGATTGTCCGGCACTGGCATGTGTCTAAATCAGTAAATTCCTAATCACTTCGTACCAAGAAGTGTGCTTGTACTACTTCATGGATCTGTAATCCTAACCTAACTCCTCTTCCTATAACTCACCACCGCCCAGGCATTCAACACCACCGCGAATATTCCGATAATGCCTAATTGCCGGCTGATGTCGCTGAAGGTGCTGCCTTTTAACACGACCATACGCATGACATCGATGAAGTAGGTAACGGGATTGAACCAGGTAACGACTTGCGCCCAGTAGGGCATGCTGTCGATGCTGGTGTAGAGTCCGCCCATGAGGATGAAGATCATCATGAGGAAGAAGGCCATGAGCATGCTTTGTTGTTGCGTTTGGGCGATGTTGGAGATGAGTAGGCCGAGTCCAAGTACGCCTAATAAATAAACGGCTGCGAAGAGATAAAGTAATCCGATATTGCCTACGGGAACAATGCCGTAGATGAGTCGCGCGACAAGTAGTCCGAGGGTGAGCACTACCATTCCCAATACCCAAAAAGGAATTAACTTGCCTAATACAAACTCTGTTTTTCGGATAGGCGTTACGTTTAGTTGTTCTATCGTACCGACTTCTTTCTCTTTAACAATGTTGAGAGCGGTAAGGAAGGCACCTACCATCGTAAGCAGGACAACAAGAATGCCCGGTACCATGAACAATTTATAGTTCATGTGCAGATTGTACCAATTGAGTCCGGCAATTTCTACTCTGGGAATCTCGTCGAAGCGCGGAAAACGGATCCATTGTGTCCGCACCTCCTGATTGTAGTTGCGGAGAATTGTATTCAGATAGGCAGCCCCGAGATTGGCTCTTACGCCGTTGATGGCATTTACAGCAACAGCTACTTTCGCTTCGTCTTCGCGGACCAGCGTTCGCTCAAAGCCTGAGGGAATCTCCAATACCAGATCTACCTTATCGTGTTCTACATCTTCCAGTGCATCACTGTAGCGCTCATAATAGCCTGCGAGTAAAAATGTGCCGGAGGACGTTACCTTTCGGATCATCTCGCGGGAATAAGTGCTATGATCATGGTCGATGATGCCAATGTTGACATTACGAATTTCATAGTCGGCTACCTGTGGTAATACGATAAGCTGGATTACCGGCATCATGAAAATCATACGCAGGATGGCAGGGTTCCGGAAGATCTGCCGGAATTCTTTCTGCAATAAAAATTTCAGACTTCGCATATCAGTTGGTAGCTAAACGTATTTTATACTTCTTAACACTCAACATCAAAAAGAATGCGGTCATACCCGTTAATATTAGCGCTTCCTTCCAGATGACACTCAATCCAACACCTTTTATCATTACCGCTTTGACAATGTAAAAGAACCATTTGGCCGGCACCAAATTCGACATGATACGCAGAGGGATGGGCATGTTTTCAATCGGAAACATGAATCCGCTGAGCATGAGCGTGGGTAGAAATAGTCCCATGAGGGAAATAAGCATCGCCACTTGCTGACTGGCTGTAATGGAGCTGATAAACATTCCCAAACTAAGGCAAGTGAGCGTAAAGAGCAGACTAAGTGAAACCAGCAATACCAAACTGCCGGCAATAGGAAGTCCAAGCAAAAACACACTTAACAATAGTATACTTGCGATATTTATAGCAGAGAGAAAGTAATAAGGAACACTCTTGGCAAAGATCACCAATAGCCGCGGCAAGGGTGAAACGAGCAATACTTCCATCGTTCCGGTTTCTTTTTCTTTCACAATTGCAATAGAAGTCATCATCGTACAAACCAGCAT
>JBIIRF010000074.1:0-8424 GCA_044341715.1 Bacteroidia bacterium
CCGGCTCGTTCTCTTGTTTGGTGACGCGGGTAATTTCTGCAGTATCGTTCTCGCAGGCCGACCAAAGGATGGTGAAAGCTACTAAAAAAACTGAAAGGTTGTACTTTCTGTTAAAAAAACCAATGATCCAGATGGCAGATTTCATTATTCGTACTTGCGTTTCTGGAACCAGTTTTCATTGAAGGTGAGTCCAAAGGAGAAACGGACAAATCGCTCACGAATAAGATTATTGGTTTCGGTTCCCCGTTGTCCGGCTTCGATCGTGAAATTCAATTTAGACGCATAGGCGCGCATCAAATTGAGGGCTAAACCGGCAGAGACACCCACTTCGTTGAATTCGGTATTCCGCAATTGCAGATAAGATCGGTTAAAGTAAACACCGGCACGGTATTGAATATTGCGCGGACTTTTCGGATCATCGGTGTATTGTCCGCCGAGGGAGATACGGTAGCTATTGCTGAGACTATCTCTCCCTTTGAACGATTCATAATTGCTCCATTGCTGGTAACGGAAATCAGAACGGACGAGCCACTTCTCTCCTTTCGCCAGTTGAGCACCAAAGCCGAAACTCATTGGCATTACCACTGTTCCTGGTTCGTTATCGTCGAATTCAATAGTATCCTTGGTCACATCTACGCCGAAAGAGTTTTCTCTGAATGTTTCCCAGAGCAATGCACGACGCGCTTTTAACTCCTGCTCCAATCCGTAAGTAGCTCCGAGTGTAAGCACATAATCATTCTTCAATTCCGACCGCCAGTGCGCTCCGAAATCGAACAGGAAATCGCCCATGCGGATATCATCGTAGAGCCTTGTGCCCATGAAATTATCATCACTGTACTCGGCAACACGTGATTGCTGCATAGATCCAAACAGGTAGGATGCATTTACTCCCAGTGAGAGATTCTTAGTTACTTTTAGTCCGGTACCAATGAAATATTTATTGTATCCACCCTTTCCTTCGTATTTGGTAGAAAGCGAATTGGCAGAATCGATCACGGTATTTGTCTCGATGCTGTAACCGATCCCATTGAACGGCAACATTCCGAAAGCGAGTCCCATTTTATTTCTCCAGATCGGCATCCCAAGTACAAGGTAATCGATCCGTGCATTCCATTTTTCATTCGTAAGATCACCTTGCTTCAACCAGGTGCGGTCGCCACTGATTCCGAATTCGAATACCATCAACGTATCGTAACCGTAGGAGGCAGGATTAAAACAATTCAAACGAGCGACATTGGCTTCTGCGATACCTGTTCCACCCATGGCCCGCTGATGCGCAAACCCGTTGAACAAAACATCTCCCGGACCAAATCTGGAATATGGAGAAACAGTACTTGTTTGTGCCATTGTCTGCACCGAAAGAAAAAGGAAGAGAACGGGAATAAAGAGTCGGGTCAGTTGAATCATGGTTGGTGTTGGAGGATGGTATTTAATCCGGTCAAGGTAAGATTGGGGGCTGCAAAGATGCGGGATTTGAGCTGATTTAAAAAGAACGGAGCGTCACCTCCTGTAATAACCAGCATCAAACGGGGATAAATCTGTTGGTATTGTGCAACGAAGCCTTCGATTTCAGCCAACATTCCGTTCACCACCCCCGACTGAATAGAGCCGAAGGTATCTCTACCAACAAGCTCCGGAAAATCAACCGGCTCCAGCAAGGGCAATTGGGCAGTATCAGTATGTAAAGCCCTGAATCTCATTGCCAAACCCGGACCAATCGATCCACCGAGGTATTCATTATTCTCCGTTACCAGATCCAGTTTAAGGCAGGTTCCGGCGTCTATAACAAGCACAGAATCATTGGGAAAGAGATGCTTAGCACCGCATGCATTGGCCAAACGATCGCGACCCAGGGTTTGGGGAGTTTTGTATGCATTCACTATTGGCAGCGGAGTATTTTCATCAAAAACGAAGTGATTCCCCTTGCCAACCAGCCAATTATTTAGAAAATCCGGAACACCGGCCACCGATGAAAGGATGGATTGCTGCACAGGAAACTGCTCCAGTTCAGCTACAAGTCGGGGTTGATCATCTGATGTAACCGCCTCAGCGAAAACAAGTTCGTCTCCATCAAAGACACCTGCTTTCAACAGCGTATTGCCAATATCAATCACCAGATTCATCCTGCAATATTAGGATCTTTTCTGCTCAGCCACATCGACTTTAAACGAAAACAGTATCCGATCCCTTAGTCTTTCAGGCTTTTACAAGATAGCTCAGCCGATTTACTTGTTTTTCATAAAAATGTTTTACTTTTGCCGCCTCCTTCACGGTGATGTAGCTCAGTTGGTAGAGCAAAGGACTGAAAATCCTTGTGTCGGCGGTTCGATTCCGTCCATCACCACACTAAACCTTTTAACAAGACAAGATGAAAACTCCTCGCTATCGGAAGGTCCTGCTGATCGACGACAACGAGATCGACAATTTCATCAATGAGCGGATGATTACTTCCAGCCATTTTGCGCAAGAAGTGATTGTCAAGAACTCAGCCGACGCAGCCCTCGACTTCCTGAAAACAGTACAAGACGATGCCGGTTGTCCGGAAATTATTTTCCTCGACTTAAACATGCCCGTGAAAGATGGATTTGGCTTTCTGGCAGATTATGAAGCGATGCCTGAAATTGTACGTAACAAGTGCAAAATCGTAGTACTCTCTTCTTCAATCTCACCAGAAGACATCAACAAAGCATCTACCAACACACACGTTTTTAAGTACGTCAACAAACCACTCAGCGAAAAATACCTCGAAGCAATTGTACTTTAATTGCTGAAGCGATAAACTGAAACAGGCTGTCTCCGAAAAGGCAGCCTGTTTTATTTTGGTTAATTCCGGACCAGGTCATGCGAACAACCTCCATAAAAAAAGGCCATCCCGTGAAGAGACAGCCTTTGTTATTTTTTTACGGAGCTATTATTCCTTGATCGGATTACTCATACGACGAATGACATTCTCATCCACCTTCACATAAGAAATCACAGGGAAAGAACCTTTATTCATTTCATCGAACTCGGTCCACATTTCTGCAATCCGTTTTATTTTACGACGATAATCGGCAGGCTTCAACGCAGTCTTCAACAATTTCATCAGGAAACGAGCTGACTCATACTCCGCATCCTGCTCTCTGATCTGACGTTTCAGACTTGAAATAATCTGCATACAGAGACTATCATCACCCATGATGCAGTACTGCAGAGCCTGGAATAATTTCGAATCGATATCAGTATAGAGATAATGCTTCAGTGAAACCTGATTACGCAGTTCATTAATCTTACGGGCAGCACCCTGGAAATCGCGCTGATAAAACTTCACTGTAGCCAGGTAACGCTTCATGCTGATATAATGATACTCTTCATTCAGATCGATATCACAATACTTCTCCAGTTTATCAGCATAATACTGCAACTGATCGATATTTCCATCCACCTGATACTTCATCACTTTCGAACGAAGGAACTGCACCACGAAGAAATTCATCATATGCTTCTCTGTCAGATCAGGAAGAATCTGATGAATACGCTGCAGGTAATAATCAGCACGCACTATATTTTGTGTACGCACATAATATTCGAAATACAGCATATCGGTAATGCACTTGATATTCTGATAGAACGTATCCATCGGATAGCTCTCAAAAATCTGCGACATCTTTTGCAACACCGCTTCCATTTCCAGCTCACGCGCCTTCAAACCATCCAGTTTATGCGGCACATTGCAGAGATAATAGATATGCGCAATGTTATACAATACATATAAGCGATGTGAATCGTAGAGCTCACAGATATTACTCAGTTCCCGCTTCAGCATGATTACCTCTTCGAGATCCGACTCCATACCATTCAGCTGATACACGCCCAGCTTTTTCATAAAACGGAAGAACAAACCTTCTGCTTTAGAAACAGCCAATGAGAACGCTACATGCTTATTGAACTTGGTTTCATACACATCATACTCTTCCGAATAAAGATGTAATTGCGCCAATGTTTTATAAACCAGAATCAGTTCTGCATTCAGATCATATTCGATAAGCTGCTTCTCCAGTTCGCGCAGAGCACGCACAGAGAACTCACGGTTATTACCGAATAAATGCGCCGGCACACGCGACACCTCATCCATCAGGGTCTGGATAGGGTTCTGCACCTTTTTACTTAAGATCGCCGCAATTTTAGAATTGAGACGAGATTTCAGCGTGTAATAAGCACTGGGGTTGACTTGTAAGATGTCCATCATCTCACTATCTTCCACTTCACGCTGACGTGTAGTTTCCAATACGAGGAATGGCTTGTTCTTCTTCTTTCCTGACACCTCCTGCAGCAATTGCTGATACTCTTCATCGGTCAGTTTCTTGATCGTCTTGCTTAATATTTCCATGTGATGGGATTAGTTAATGGATAGCTTTCTTGTTTTATGCCTCTTATTACGTAAGATTTTATGAAAGGTTTACTTTGGTTTTGAATCAGAATTATTCCTTCATTTTTCACCTACTCCGTAACCCTGCCTCTTCTTTTCCGTATTAACAGAGCTAAAACAATCCAAAGCAGGAGTTGAAGTATGACACCTCCATCACCTCCGGGCCGGATCTCCCTTTAAAAAGCGGGCGATTTTCCGGAAAATCTTACAAATGGAAGAAGTGTAACCTTTACCCCTGCATCCTTCGTAAAGAGGAACGTAACTTGACAATGACCAAAAAATCAGAAAAATGAATCACCAAGCACACACTGAGGACTTCTACAAAATCATTCGCGAAAACAGAATGATGATGTACTCCAAGCCCAAACGTTATTTCAACCGTGATGAACAAAAAGGCTCAGCCTTTAAATTCCTCTTTCTGGTTGAAGCCATTGTATTCCTGTTGCTCATGGCAGCTGCCGGAACCAGCATGGCACAAACAACACAGCCTGCACAAAGTCAGATGACAGCGAACACTGATAATCTGGCGGCCATTAATATCCATAACTACTCTACCGTTTATAATAGCGGAAAAGTATTCGTTAGCTGGACATCTAAAAACGAACAGGAAGATTGCGTATATGTGATCGAACGTTCCGGTGATGGTCGCGAGTTTCAATCAGTAGGTGTGAAAGAAGGCATCGGTGCTGAAATCGAACTCTATTATTCATGGATCGACCAGACGCCTCCTGCAGGTTTCGCTTATTACCGTGTTAAGAAAATTACAAAAGAAGGAACTCAATTATACAGTTCCGTTAGCTCCGTGATCAATCAATCTTCCAACTTTGGCAACTACGCTCAGGGAGAAGAAGAGACCAAGTAATATAGTAGAAGTGAGAAAAGAACGGTGAAGAAGCCCCTATGAACCGACCGGCTGAGGAGATTTTAAAAAAATGTCTGAGCCTTATCTTTCTGCTGACAGCAACAACGATACTACGGGCCCAGGTGCCCGTAGCGTCTTTTACAGCCAGCAAAGATAGTGGATGCGCCCCTCTCCAGGTGCAGTTTCAGAATACCTCGTCAGGTGCCATTAGTTACCACTGGACCCTGGGTAACGGTAACGTATCTACGTTGCCAAATCCTTCGGCTTCCTATGTAAACCCCGGCATTTATCAGGTAGTTTTAATTGCAACATCGGCAACAGGCCAGAAGGATACTGCTATGAATGTAGTGACAATCCTTGCTGACCCGGTGGCGGATTTCACTGCAAACATTTTTTCTTCCTGTGAAGATTATAATCTGATCAGCTTTACAAATTTGAGTGTCGGTGCCAATTCCTATATCTGGGATTTTGGCGATGGCAGTTCAGCTGCTTCTATTAATGCAACTCATACTTACAATACTCCTGGTACTTATAATGTAAAACTGATTGCCACGAATAACTTTGGCTGTCAGGATATCGCTATCAAGAGTGCTTACATAACAATTCTTGCAAATCCGGTGGCATCCATTGGAGTAAGCCAGAGTTCGTCATGTAATGTCAATACGAATTTTCAATTTACTTCCGGTTCGGCGAACATTAGCACATGGAACTGGTCGTTCGGTGATGGCGCTACTTCAACTATTCAAAATCCTTCCCATCAATACGGTGCAGCCGGATCATTTCCGGTTACGTTGATTGTTACAGGAACCAACGGATGTGTAGATACCGCTACTGCTGCAAATAATATTACAATCGGTAGCAGTCTGGTTCCTTCATTCACGATGGACGACAGCGCAGGTTGTGGCCCGTTAACAATTCAATTCGATTGTACAGTTCCGGATGCAGTAACCTGGAGTTGGGATTTTGGTGATGGCACCACATCGACAGCAGACAATCCTTCGCATACCTACAATTCACCCGGATCTTATTCCATTACACTTTCAGTAACTACGGTGAGTGGTTGCAATGGAAGTGTTACTTATAACAATCTGGTGGTGGTAGATTCGCCGCCAATTGTCAATTTTACTGTAGCGCAGGACAGCGGTTGTATTCCATACACTGCACAATTTGTCAACCTGACAAGTGGTGCTGCTACTTACAACTGGCAGTTCGGCAATTCCGATTCATCAACCCTTCCGAATCCGACTACCGTATATACTATCGGTGGATTTTTCAGCGTAACACTTATCGCCACATCTCCGAATGGTTGTCAGACAGCTTTAACAAAAACACAATTAGTAAAAGTATTTGCACCAACAGCGAAATTCAGCGGCACTCCGCTCATTGGTTGTCCGGGCATGACCGTGCAGTTTACGCATACCGGAAACAACCTCAACGTCATCAGTTACCTCTGGAACTTCGGCGACGGCACTACATCAACACTTCAAAATCCATCGCATACCTATAATACCATCGGCAATTACAATGTATGGCTGATTGTTCGAAATTCATTTGGTTGCACAGATACTGTTTACAAAGCCAACTATGTAAAAGTAGTGAGTGGCACAACGGCCTATACTGTTCCGGATACATTGTTGGTTTGTCAGAACAATCCGATTGCCTTTACTGATCCGACTATCGGAAGTAATGTATGGAACTGGAGTTTTGGAAACGGAAGCGGATCTACTGCTCAATCACCAAGTGCAATTTATACAGCACCTGGAATTTACACAGTAACACTTCAGACAAATATGCCCGGTGGTTGCGTACAGAATTTTAATCCTTACGCCATCGTTCATGTTATCCCGTATATTCCTGAACCCATTGTTGTCAACTACAATAATCCGTGTAAGCCGTATACAGTTGCATTCAGTACAGCTACTCAAAATGTAACGGCATACAGCTGGAACTTCGGAGACGGAAGTACTTCAACACTTGCCAATCCGGTGCATATTTATCAGCAGGCGGGAACATACAATGTGGTATTGAGTCTGACCATTGGAGCAGGTTGTCTGGCAGAGTTAAACACTACCATCACGCTCGGACACACCAACCCGATTCAGGCCAGCACACAGGATTTATGTCTCGGAAGTCCGGTGCAATTCAGCCTCACTACTCCACTCGCTTTCACCGCCACCAACTGGAACTTCGGAGATGGCAACTCTTCCACACAGCAGCAACCACAACACACCTATGCCGCAGCAGGAAGTTACAATGTTGAGCTTGTCACCATGGACACTTCGGGCTGCGTTGATACTTTCCAGCTTGCAGCACCAATTGTCGTAAACAATCCTCTTCCGTCATTCACCGCGAACACAGTAAGTTGCCTGAATGCACCACTGACTTTCACCAATACATCACAAAACGCCAGCAGTTATCTCTGGGATTTTGGCGATGGCAGCACATCAACAGATCAGGACCCAACACATACATATACAACATCCGGCACATACACCATCACACTCACTGCTACGCAAAACTCATGCTCTGTTACACAGACGTTCACGGGCTACGTAAGTGTTGTTGATCCGCTCAGTCAGTTTACATTTACTACGAGCGGACAATGTATGCCGGTAACCGTCAACTTCACTGATCAGAGCAACAATGCAGTCAGCTGGATCTGGTATTTCGGCAATGGAGATAGTTCACTACAGCAAAATCCAGTATATACCTATCTCACCGACCCATCCGATTCCATTCGATTAATCATGACGGATGTAAACGGCTGCGTAGATACTTCCGCACAAGCACCATTCCCGTACTATGCAGCAGGAGCCATGGTGGACGATGCAACAGGTTGTATTCCCGACACTGTATTCTTCACTGACATTTCCAATGGAGCAATATCCTGGCATTGGGATTTCGGAGACGGAACCACCGATACACAACAGAATCCCGTTCATGTTTACAGCAGTAACGGAATGTTCACGGTCACACTTGTTGCGACTTTCCCCGGAGGATGTCTCGATACAATTGTCTACACCGATCTCATCACTGTATCCTCACCGATTGCAGATTTTTACAGTCCTTCAGTAGCAGGTTGCTCACCAACTCAAATCACCTTCAACAACACCACCTCTGACGCGACCATCTTCGCATGGGATTTTGGTGATGG
>JBIIRF010000075.1:0-8385 GCA_044341715.1 Bacteroidia bacterium
AGGAATCAATGCCTTTTCTGCAGCATCCATCTGATGACCGGTTTGAGCGATAGATATAAACGGCATTAATAGGAGCAGGAAAACCTGAAGAGTGTACTTTTTCATGTTAAGGAGATTGACCATAAAGATAAAAAAATCCCGCCTCGATGGGAGACGGGATCTAAATATTTGGTTATCTGGAAATTAATCAGGTGAATTTCCTGTATTTATCATTTCTTTACCCTGCATTACTCTTTGTTCCAAGGCATCCACTTTTTCGCGCGCCTCCAAAATATCCAGCGGTTTAAAGAGTACATCCATGGTACCCTGCTCAAATTCATCTAAACTTGGGCATTCCCTCTTAGACAATGCCGTAACCAAAATGATTGGAATATGTTTGGTTTTATCCTTACTACGAAGTGAGCGGGCCACCTCAATGCCAGTCATATCATCGAGTTTATAATCCAAAAGGATCATATCGATACTTTCCATATCACACATCAGCAAAGCTTCAGCACCACTAGTTGCTGATAAAAACTCGCGATGATCTTCTGACAGTACGCTTTCCAGGGTTAATAAATTCTCCGGTCGGTCATCGACAAGAAGAATAAATGATTTCTTTTTCATATGCTGATTCCACCACTTATACTCAAAATAGGTGTAAGGGTTTATAAAATCAGGTTAAGAAAATATGATATCTTACATAACCACTAATTATAGTGATCTATCCTCAACGGTACATCCAAACTTTCATCAAAGAAAGCAACTGATCAGTCTGAATAGGCTTAGTGAGATAGTCAGAAGCACCGGCCTCCATGCATTTTTCACGGTCACCGGTCATTGCCTTAGCAGTAACCGCAATCACAGGCAGGTGTTCCCACTCCGGATTTTTCCTGATTTCCTGTGTTGCCTCATAGCCATTCATATTCGGCATCATAATATCCATCAAAACCAATTCAATTTCCGGAATATCTTTCAATCGCTGAATTGCCTCGAGACCATCATAAGCACATATAACATTTATACCCTCCTGCTCCAGAATATTGGTAATTGAATAAATATTGCGCATATCATCATCTACCACCAGGACAGTTTTTCCCTGAAGCATATTTTTCATACGCTCCTTCACCTCATCATAATGTTCTTTCCCTTTTTCGATATGATGCAGGAAAGAATCGGTTGCATCCAACACGCGTTCCTTTTCGCGGGAAGGATCACGATTGATGATTTCCTCCACCTCTTCAAAAGGATTCTCACTCTCGGCTTCAAGTACAACTGTTGGAATATTTCTCAAACTATCAATAGTTCGTGCCTTTTGTAGCCATTCCGAATCAGTAGAACCTGAACCGATAATAAAACCGGAATAATAATTATTGCGCGCCAATTCCGCACACTCTTCCAGGCTCACAGCATTCACCACCTCAACAGACTTTTCCTTTTGACGCAGTTTCTCAATAATTCTGGCCACCTCTTCATTACGGTCGCCGAGGTACAGCAGTTTCTGAGAAGTTTACCTGCAGGTTTGGAAATATAACTGCTCGCTCCCATGTCAATTCCTAGCTGTCGTTTATCCACTGAAGAGATAATATGCACCGGAATTTTACTCAACTCTGCTGATTCCTTCAACTTTTTCAAAACTGTCCAGCCATCCATCACCGGCAAACGCATATCAAGGATAATAGCATGTGGTTTAAACCGTGCTGCGTAAGTCAGTCCCTGATCACCTTGCAGTGCAATGATCGCTTTATAATTAAACCGGTGACAATGGTTCATCAGCATTCGTGCAAAGACATAATCGTCTTCCACAATTAAAATCACCTTATCCTTCTCACCAATTTTATTTCTGTCATCACGAATTTCATCTTCTGTATACAGGTTGTCATTGATAAACCCGGAAGTACCAGTCATATCCAATACACCCTGCTGGTGATATAATTCAGTCATCTCACCTGAAGGCAAATTAACATGATCAATATTTGTTGTAGCAGCCGGGAGATAAACTGTAAAAGTACTGCCGGCACCGTCTATACTTTCCAGACCAATTTCGCCACCCATCATCGATACCAGCTCTCTGCATATTGCGAGTCCGAGTCCTGTACCACCAAACTTCCTGCTGGTTGACCCATCGGCCTGTTGGAAAGCTTCAAACACCTGCTTTTGCTTATCTTCAGGGATACCAATTCCGGTATCCTTCACAGCAATACTGATCACTTTATCCGCCTGCAACAATGCCTTCTCCTTGTAGACAGCATCTGTGGGAGCATTGCCAATTGTAAGCGTAACGGTACCGTTAACCGGAGTAAATTTAAAGGCATTCGACAATAAATTTTTAATCACCTGTTCTAACCGGACTTTATCTGTTTCAACTACCAGATCATCGGATACTTCAGGAATAATAAAATTGATTTGTTTTTCGGAGGCAAAATCACGGAAAAGCAGATGAATATCCGTAGCCATGGACTTCATCGTTATCATTTCATTCTGGAACTCCACCTTACCTGCTTCAATCTTGGAAAGATCAAGGATATCATTGATCAATGTAAGTAAGTCATTTCCGGACTTATGAATAATCCTTGCATGTTCCATCTGTTTCTCATCCAGGTTCTGGCGTTTATTATCTGCCAGTAATTTTGCAAGGATCAGAATACTATTCAACGGAGTACGCAATTCATGACTCATATTTGCCAAAAAGGCAGACTTGTACTTATTACTTTGCTCCAGCTGCTCTGCTTTAAAAACAAGACTTAAGCGGGCATCTTCAATTTCAACGTTTTGTTGCTGTAACAACTTTGCTTTATCCTGCAACTCAAAATTGACCTGCTTCAACTCTTCCTGTTGTGCCTTCAACTCCTCCTCTGATTGTTGCAAAAGTTGAGATTGTTTTGTCAACTCATTATTTATCTTCCTCAACTCCTGTTCCTGGTAAGCCAATTCATCTGCTTGTTTTCTTGACTCTTCCAGTAACTGAGAAGTTATAAGATTTGCCCTTACACTGAACAAACTGGCCGCAACCGGCTCAGCCATCTTTTCAAGCATTTCTCTTTTCTCAGGCGTGAAAGGGCGAACGGAAGCCACCTCAATTGCACCAACAACTTTACCGCTGGTTGCAAGAGGGATAATCATTATGCTACAGGTACTTGTTTCACCCATTCCTGTATCAATTGTAAAATAGGGATCATGGACATCGTCCAGTGAAATAACTTTATTCGCTGCAATAGCCTGACCAATCAGTCCTTCTTTTAATTCATAACGTCGGCTATTCAAAATTTTATTGTTCAAGGCATAATATGCACCCAACTGAATGTGCAAATCATTCATATCCTCGTTATGCAATAAAAATACAGCAGCCTGTTGTACACCTGATTTCTCAACAATATGATCAATAACTTTATCAAGCAATTCATTGATATCATCCGTATTCGAACGCATCAATTCATTCAATTGCGCAAGTCCTTCCGCCAGCCAGGCACGACTCATCTCCTCCTCAGCAGCTTCCTTCAGGCGATTTCTCATTTGCAACAAAGCATGCCCTTGGACATCATTTGCACTTAAAGGCTTGTACGGATGATTAAAATTCCCCTTACCAATTTCTTCAGCAAACTTTGAGGTCTCGCGAAAACCACTCACCATAAAACGCAATGCCTGCATCATTTCCCCTACTGCATTCTGAGGAAATTTCATCTTTAACTCCGGCAATTCACCCCGACCCATTTGCATAATAATGCTACGGACCGTCAAAATCGGTACAATAATGCTTCTACTGATAATGATACCGGCAAATAAGATCGCCGCAATAATTAAAAGGGCAATTCCCAATACAACCACCATGAGCATATCAAAGCGGTAAAGCATAATATCCTGTTGCTTAGCGGCCATTTCCGAACGCTTAGCAGTAATTTCCTTTAACTCCGTAGTAATTTTTTCCGAGCGTGGAATAATTTCTCTTTCAAGAATTTCTTCTGCAGCAAAACGCTTCACCGGATCCTGATAATCTTCGAATGTAATCAACAGGCGCATGATCTGCGAATGATATCCTGTTAAATCATCATAGTCCTTAAACAAACGATCCATCATAGCGGATTGTGAAGTATCAGGCCAATGCGTCATTAAACCCTTCATTCGACCCCGTAATTCAATGTAAGATGAATTATTGAGGTATCGAAGGCTATCCTTGTCAGACTGATTATTGGGCAAGTAAACCCAGTTTGTAATCAACATCCTCGAACGGGTAACCAACAGATTAAACTTGGAGATGGTATTCAGCGATGGGTTGGTATTATTTACCAATTCACTGGTAATACCATGGCTTTTCTTGATGGTATAAGTACTTATTACCGCATTTACCAATGCAATCGCAATAACGACAAAGAAAACTATATAGATTTTCTTGTCAATTTTTTTAAAAGCTCTTTGTTCTTTCATGGTCGATAAATTATCGGATAGTTACTGCCAGATTATACAGTTGATTTGACACTTTTAATCCTTGTTTCTTAATAGAGACATCATTCAATTCAAACTTTAATGTCTCGTCTTTTTGAATGATATTAATACAAGAACCCTTCGCTGCCATTCCTTTCTCCTCTGTGATAATGAGAATACCCTTATCATCCATCTGCTCTAAAATTTTAGACAATTTTGCACTTTGCGATTTACTTACATATAATATATGTGTTGGCTGAATGTCTTCTATCGCCTGCACTTCTCTGATCTCCACCGGCTTGTCAAAAATGCGACGGCCTTTTAAAACTGTATTTAACCTTTCTTTTATCGGACTACTGCCCAACACTGTAATGACAAACTTTTGAGTATTCATCACATGTACCGGCCATTCAATCTGCTTGGTAAAATTGTAAACAAACAAGGCTTTTACTGTACTCTCATCAGGACCAACATTATTTTGCAACTTATCAGGCACCGCACTACAAAGCACGAGCAGACACACCAGCCAGCAGCTGATTAACCTGAATGCATATATGCTTTTTTTCCTTTCCAAACTTTAACTACTAGAAATTCTGATAACTGATACGTAACTGAAATTCTCGACCCATACCAGGCAATGGTGCATGATCACTATTATATGGCTGAATGAACAATTCCTCCTGGTCCAGAATATTCCGAACGCTGAAACGCATACTCAAGCCTTTTACTTTTTTAAACCGATATTCCAGATGTGCATTAAGCAAAAGGAACGGATCATACTTTTCATAAATCTGCACTCCGGTAGTTTCGTCCAGTTTGCTTATTCCGTAACGACTACCAATCCAGGTTACATTCGACCCAAACTGGACATTTGAAGTTAACATATACCTGAAAGCAAGATTAGATTTGCATTGTGCCAGTCCAAGGTGAGCATCATCATCATCCGGAATATTGTAGAAGGTAAAATCACGTTGATCATTCGCCAGGTAATAGGAAGTATTAAAGTCAACTCCTCCCCATTTCTTTTTCCACTGGAACACAACCTCCATTCCATACGTCCCGGTTCTGCTCACATTAGTATATGCATCGGTATTTGTTATTGTGTCTACAAAATAGATAATAGGATCATGCGTATTTACATGATACAGGTTTAATGTGAGATAGGCATCTCCGGAAACTTTAAATCCTCCTTCTACTTCAAACACATCGGTAGATTCCGGCTGAATTCTTTCCGACAGGTTAATATTCTGAGTACTTGGTGCTCTGAAAGCTCTGCTGTAAAGTGCCTTCAAATGGAAACGTTTGAATTCCTTAGTTAATCCGATTCGGGGTACGAGTGAATTATTGTAACGCTCATTGTAATTAAACCTGAACCCGGCAACGATATTGGCCCATGATGCAGCATAAAGCGACTGAGCGTATACGTTAATATTTTCATTCACAAAAGTGTTAGTACCCGTAATATTAAACACTTCATTTTCTATGAGAATTTTTGAATCGTCACGGTCAAGCGAAATACCACCGGAAAAATTTAATCGGGAGTTTAGGTCATACGAGGAATTTATTGTGGCCGTGTAAACCATGGTATTAATTCTGAACGGTTCAGAATCTGTATCAAGGTATTTCTTAGGCGTACTCCAAGGTGTTTCATTAGATATACGTAACGAAGGAACTACCTTCCATTTATCATTAGGCTTCCAGTTGTACTTTACTTCGAAAATGTTATTTACAAACTGCATATAAGATGCTGCCTCTGCAATTTCAACATATTCATCACGCGTTTGTACTGTATAATTATCGCTGATCAACCGAAGGTGTAGGTTTCCGATATTCCCTCCTGCATTGAGGAAAATATTCCGGATTCCACTTTGGTTCTGCATATCATACCCATCTCCGAAAATATCAGAATACCTATGATGACTCCGTTGCGTTTCAGAAGCATTTATTTTTACCGAGAACGAGCTTGATTTGCCTTTATGTCCCAGGTATGCACTTAAATTAGATCTGGATAATTGCTCTGCTGTGGTTCCCTGATAAACAGTTGCCCCTGCTTCTGTACCGGATTTTGGTGTGCGTGTGATTATGTTTATCACTGCATACGCAGCAAAACCTCCGTGTAAGGCAGAACCCGGCCCCCTGATTATTTCAATCCGGTCGATATGTTCAACCGGATAATGATTTCCAAACTGTAAGGTGGAGTATAAACTTTCGTTCATCTCCTGCCCATCGATAAACAATACAACCTTTCCTTCATGAGCCCAGTTCCCACGAATTCCAAGTCCGACAACACCCTCTACATCCAGCCCGAATTCAAACCCCGGAACGTTCCGTAATACCTCCATGAGGTCGCGGGCACCTTGATTTCGGATATCCTCAGCCGTTATATACGTGATAATGCCCGGCGATTGTCGCGGTGTCAGCTCCTTGATAGAAGCAACCGTTATCTTGATATTCATCAGATCCTCCAGACTCAGGGAATCAAATGAGACCTCTGTGTTTACCGGTGGCTGGGCAATAGCCGGCAAACTCCAGAAAATCATCAGGAAGTACAGAATACGTTTTAGACGATACATTGGTAGTTTATCAATGCATCATTATACGCTGATAACCCTCAAAGGTTAGATGGCGGGGAATAAAAAAAGGGGGACTTTCGATCCCCCTAACATTCTGTTTTACACTATCTTATGAGATTTATCGTCCCTTTATAACCTGCATCCTTAACCTTCAGGATATAGAAATAGGTTCCTACGGGACAAGGATCTCCATCGCCTTTTCGCTTTCCATTCCAGCAATGCTCTCCGGAGGTACTTTCAAAAATCAGTTCACCCCAGCGGTTGTAAACTTTCCATACACTGCATTCTTCAAAATCCAGTTTTTTGCGCAGATCGAAACAATCATTGATCTCGTCACCATTTGGTGTAAAGGTATTCGGAAGCCCCTTCACATATCCTTCCAGATCTTCAAAGTTGAGTGGCATACTCATGGTGTCAGTACAGAAATTATTCGAAGCAATCAAAACGAGATTTACATTGGCCCCGAACGGATACTGATAAGCCGGATTATCATTGGTGCTGGTATTTCCATCTCCAAACGACCAGTTATACTCCAATGCATCGGAACTAAGATTAATCGTTTTAATCTGTATTCCTTCACAGTTAACAACAGTTTTCGTGGTATCAAGCTCGAAGAGGGCCTGCGGTTGAGGATTTATATCTACCAATACCTGATCGTCATCTGTACAGCCATTATTATCCGTTACAACTACTGTATAGAGTGTTTGTGCAGATGGTCCGGCTAACGGATTTGATATGTTCGGATTATTTAATCCTGATGTCGGAGACCATGCATAAGATACCCCTCCCGTTGCTGACAATGGCACTGAATTCCCATTGCATAAAATCGTATCTATTCCTGCATCTGCTACCGGAAGTGCATTCACTGTTACTGTTACAGAAGAAGAATTACTGCACCCATTGGCATCAGTGGCAACTACGGTATAAGTGGTGGTAGCAGAAGGATTGGCTTGTGGATTAAAGATACCCGGATCACTTAGTCCTGCCGAAGGGCTCCAGCTGTAGTTCACTCCTCCACTTGCATTCAACGTGGTTGGTGAACCAATACAAATTGCTGTATTACTTCCGGCTGATACTATCGGTAACGGATTAACGAAAACAATTACATCATCGGTATTTTTACATCCATTTCCATCTGTCACCAACACTGTATAGGTAGTAGTTGCAGTTGGGAATGCAAATGGATTTGCGACACCGGGATTATCGAGCCCGGCTGAAGGACTCCAGCTATAAGAAGTTCCGCCACTTGCCTGTAACGATGCTGAATCACCAGAACATATCGTTGCATTTGTTCCTGCATCTGCCGGTGGCAACGGATTCACAGTAACATTATAGGTAACAGGATTTCCGGTACATCCAAAACTATTCGTTTCTGTTACGCTTACCACTGCCGCACCTGCTCCGGTCCAGTTAG
>JBIIRF010000076.1:0-8324 GCA_044341715.1 Bacteroidia bacterium
CGAACCAGAAGACCATTGGATAAGTCATCCAGTTTCTTCTATCTGATACATAACCAAATCTTCCGACCAACCTTTCCGGGCCACTGATTTGTTATGAGAAATATGATTTTCACTGCTTTGTTCTCTCAGCCGATCTGCGACTGTCATCTAGCAAGCAGCAATCAGCCAGTAGCCAGTAGCAAGCCGCCTCCGGCGTCCTCCCCACATTGGGGGATTTTCATTTATCTGTTGTTTTTTGGCACGTGCATTGAAACTCCCTTGTAACAAACAAAAAAGTTACACAAAAAAATTAAGGAGGATTCATTATGAAAAACTTGATCTCTACTCTCGTAATCAGCAGCATGATTGTTGCTAACGTACATGCAGATCACAGGCTGTCGGACCTCCGCATCCGTACCTTCGATAACAGACCTGTGATTGTAAGCTTCAACCAGCGGCAGTACAACACTCCGTCCACCTTCGTTAACATTAACGATGTACAACCAGGACGACACTTTATCAAAGTATGGACTACTGCAGCTCCCCGTTCTTATGGATATGGCCGACAGTTAGTGTACAGCGGATTCATCGATGTACCGGCCAGCGCCGAAGTAAGAGCGATGGTAACCAGAAACAGAACTATCCGCATCAACCAGGTGATTCCTTTCGCACCTCCTGTACCAGCACCTTGCGTCGATCCTTATGATCCTTACCAGGCGCCCGGACAATGCGGAACTATAGCACCGGTATGTATGCAGGATGCAGCCTTCGATGAATTGCTCTACACTATCGAACGTCAGAGTTTCGAAAGCACCAGAATGCAATTGGCAAAACAGGCCATCCGTCAACATGGAATCATCAGCACTAATCAGGTGATAGCACTTGTACGATTGATGGACTTCGACTCCAGCCGTTTGGAACTCGCCAAATTCGCTTACCAGTACACTGCGGACCAGCAAAACTACTTCCGCCTGTACAATGAGTTCAGCTTCGATTCCAGTGTGCGCGAATTGAGTCAGTTCATCGGCTAATATGTAAGACAGCTCACCGAAGTGATCACCCGAAAAAAGGTTTGGCACGGAAGTTGAAAGTTACACCATGTGATTGTCCCGTAAGGCAAGTGTCATAAAACAGAAGGCCCGTAAGCCGTCACATAACAAAAATGCCCCGTAAGGCGTTCTACTATCAAAGACCCGTAAGTCTGCGACCACCCGGAGCCCGTAAGCACCGGATAAAAAAAAGAAAGATCACTGTCCCGTAAGACAGCAACGCTACCACAGCCCGTAAGCTGTACCCCACAGATAAACCCCGTAAGGTTTATGCACTCCCGGCCCGTAAGCCGGAAAACAACGAAAAGCTGGTCCCGTAAGACCAAACAAGAGTTCCTCAGCCCGTAAGCTGAATCCATACAGAACCCCGTAAGGTTCCAAAAGCAAAACCGGCCCGTAAGCCGGAATGAAACAACGCCAATGTCCCGTAAGACAGCAGCAGTACCCCTACATATAATCAGGAAAGCCGGTTAGCAATAGCCGGCTTTTTTTTGCGTACACCTACCAGCCGGGCTCCAACCGTTTGTTTTTCAACACCAAGCAAGGAACATGAACCAAGATTGATATAGGTGGCGGTGGAATCTACTGATTCAGTGATCATTTCAAAAAGATTTTCCGTTGAAAAAGAAATGAAAAAAATCAGTAAAAACGGACTTTAAAAAACCGTAAATTCGCACCTTCGAAAAGCGATTCAAATAATCATGGCTGAACATCAACAAGAGGTCCTCGACCGGGTAATCATCAAGTTTGCCGGCGATTCCGGAGACGGAATGCAGCTTACCGGAACACAATTCACCAATACAGCCGCCTTGCTGGGAAATGACTTAAGTACATTCCCTGATTTCCCGGCGGAGATCCGTGCCCCACAGGGTACTATACCGGGCGTATCCGGCTACCAGCTTCACTTTGGCTCTGTCAACATTTTCACACCGGGAGATTCCTGCGATGTGTTGGTGGCCATGAATGCCGCAGCCCTGAAAGCCAACCTGCGCAACTTGCGTAAAGGCGGAACTATCATTGCAAATACTGATGGTTTCGACCCGAAGAACCTCCGATTGGCCAATTACGCTGACGGTGCAAATCCTATACAGGATGGTTCGCTGGAAAGTTATCGATTGATCACCATGGATGTGACCAAGATGACCCGTGCTGCACTCGCTGATTCCGGTTTAGGTATCAAGGAGATCGATCGCGCGAAAAACATGTTTGTACTTGGATTCCTTTACTGGATGTACAACCGTGAAATGAATCATACCGAGACCTTCCTCAACGAAAAATTCGGAAAGAAACCGGACATTCTCGAAGCCAACTTAAAAGTGCTTCGTGCCGGATATAATTTTGGAGATACCAGTGAGACTTCCGGCACCCGTTACACGGTGAACAAAGCGCCGATGCCTCCGGGAACTTACCGGAACATCATGGGTAACCAGGCGACTGCAATGGGATTGATTGCTGCCGGACAAAAATCCGGTTTGGATGTATTCCTGGGTTCCTACCCTATCACACCTGCTTCGGATATCCTACATGAGCTTTCTAAATACAAGCACTTTGGTGTAAGTACTTATCAGGCCGAAGATGAGATTGCAGCGATCTGTGCTGTTATCGGTGCTTCTTTCGGAGGAAAACTGGCAGTGACTACATCTTCCGGTCCCGGTATTGCCCTGAAAGGTGAAGCGATGGGATTGGGAATTATGTTGGAGTTACCGATGTTGATCATCAACGTACAGCGTGGTGGTCCATCTACGGGCTTACCTACCAAAACTGAACAGAGTGATTTGTTCCAGGCGATGTATGGCCGTAACGGAGAAGCTCCAATGCCGGTTATCGCTGCTAAATCACCGGCAGATTGTTTCGAAACAGTATTCGAAGCTTGCCGTATTGCGATTGAGTTCATGACACCGGTAATGTTCCTCAGCGATGGATATATCGCGAATGGATCAGAGCCATGGAGATTCCCACAATCGGCCGATCTGAAATCATTCAAAGGAAACTTCATCACCGAGAAGAACGGCGAGAAATTCCTCCCCTACAAACGTGATGAAAAATTAGCACGTCCATGGGCTATTCCGGGAACAGCAGGACTCGAGCACCGCATTGGTGGTATCGAGAAACAGCATGAAACCGGAAACATCAGCTACGACCCCGAGAACCACGAGTTCATGGTGCGTATGCGTGAAGCCAAGGTAGCCAAAGTAGCTGATCATATTCCAGCACAAACCCTCGACAATGGAAACGAGAAAGGCAAATTGCTGGTTGTAGGTTGGGGATCCACTTATGGAGCGATCAAAGCGGCTGTGAAAGATGCACGCGCGAAAGGTCTCGATGTAAGTCATGCTCATATTCGTCATATCAATCCATTCCCGAAAAATCTGGGAGAGATGTTATATGCATTCGATAAAGTACTGGTACCGGAGATGAACACCGGACAATTGAACTCTATTCTCCGCGATAAGTTCATGATTCCTTCTATTGGCCTGAACAAGATCAAAGGAATGCCGTTCTCCACTACTGAAATCCTCGAAAAAATCGAAGAACTCTGTAAATAACCGTCTGCAAAAACAGACCGCAGTTATTACATCAACTACAACTCCGAAGAAACGGAACAACAATTCACCGACTGATAAAATTCGTTGATATGTCAACAAACACAAATGCCCCAGAGGCACCAAAGTATACCAGTAAAGAGCTCGTAACCGACCAGGAAGTGCGCTGGTGTCCGGGTTGTGGCGATTACTCCATTCTCAAACAAGTACAAACAGTAGTTCCTGAACTCGGCATTCCGAGAGAAAACATAGTATTCATTTCCGGTATCGGATGTTCATCCCGTTTCCCTTATTACATGGAGACATTCGGTATGCACAGTATCCACGGTCGTGCAGCAGCCGTTGCCAGTGGTTTAAAAAGTGTTCGTCCGGAACTGAGTGTATGGATGGTTAGCGGAGATGGTGACTCGCTCTCAATTGGCGGTAACCACTTCATTCACCTCCTGCGCAGAAATTTCAATATTAATCTGCTGTTGTTCAACAATGAGATTTATGGTCTCACGAAAGGACAATATTCACCAACCTCTGAGCAGGGCAAAGTGACCAAATCCACGCCAATGGGATCAATTGATCATCCGTTCAATCCGATTGCGCTTGCATTGGGTGCAGATGGAACCTTTGTTGCACGCAGCATGGACCGTGATCCTGTTCATCTGAAAGAGATGTTACGTCGTTCACACGGACATAAAGGCACTTCCTTCCTCGAGATTTACCAGAACTGCAACGTATTTAATGATGGAGCATTCGAAATTTTCACAGAGAAATCGTCGAAGAAAGAAGAAACCATTTTTGTAGAAAACGGCAAACCGCTTGTATTCGGACAAAACGGCGACAAGGGAATCAAACTGGACGGGTTCAAGCCGGTAATCGTAGATATCTCCGCTGACAATAACAGCATCAATGACCTCTGGGTACACGACGAGCGCGATCGCGTTAAAGCCGGCATCCTTGCACGATTCTTTGATCGTCACGAAGAAGGTCAGCCACATTTCCCACGTCCGTTCGGCGTATTCTATGTAGAAGACAGAGAATGTTACGAAGAAGGATTCAGCAAACAGGTGGAGCAGGCGAAAGCGAAAAAAGCACCGGATCTGGATGCACTTTTGAGAGGAAGAGAGACTTGGGTTATTGGATAAAACAGTTACAAAAAAAGCCCCGCCAAAAGATTTTGGCGGGGCTTTTTTATTGCAAATTCCGTTTTTAAGTTTTCTAGGTTTCCAGGACTTGGATATAGCGAATATGCATTTATTTCATTCGGTGATAAGAGTGAGTATTAAAGTGAGATAAAATGCGTCGAGTGGTTGCAAACGATATTGCTGACAAAAGATTTTCAGACAAATTTGCGTTTGACAAAGAAATTTTCATATCTTAGTAATATGAAAGAACTAAGTCAACTAATTGATCTCAGAATTCTCGGAAAAATTATGCTTAGCATTTTGTTAGGCGGACTCATAGGATTAGTTATTGAGTATTGGCGAGGAACGCACAATGCAGTTTTAATTTGCGCAATGGGTTCCGGAATTGCCGCAATTTGGCGTCATCGCAGTAGCAAAAAATTGACAACTAACTAAGTTAGACTTAAAGACCTTCAGTCAAGGTATTTTTTAAAATAAGACCCGAAAGTAATTCGTAAACCGGGTACACACCTATCAGGAGATAACCTCTTTCGACGGTCCTTCGTGTTTTATCCGAGGTATTTAGCGACGAGAGGCATACGTCGGCCGCGGCCAAAGGCTTTATTGGAGATACGCAGAATGGGTGCAAACTGATGACGTTTCCATTCGTTATTGTTGACCATTTTCAGGACACGTGCCACGAGTGCTTCATCGAATCCACGCTCGATAATTTTATCAGGGCCTTGTTGGTGCTCGATGTATAGTTCAAGAATAGCATCGAGGACTTCGTAGGGAGGAAGGGAATCGGCATCTTTTTGTCCGGGACGTAATTCGGCGGACGGAGCCTTCGTAATTATATTTTTCGGTAACACCTCACCGTTACGATTGATATAATCTGCCAGTTCATACACCACGGTTTTATAACAATCGCCGATAACAGACAATCCACCGCACATATCACCATACAGTGTTCCATACCCTACTGCCAGTTCACTTTTATTGGAAGTATTCAGCAGGATAAAACCAAGTTTATTACTCAAGGCCATCAAGGTAACACCTCTCACACGCGCCTGAATATTTTCTTCTGCCACGTTGAACGGGAGTCCGGCGAAATCATTTTTCAGTGCTTCCAGAAACGCATTATACATCGGAGCAATCGGAATAATTTCATGCGTACAACCGATTCTATTCACCATCTCGATCGAATCAGAAATCGAATGATCGCTCGAGAACTCAGAAGGCATCATCACTGCATGAACATACTTTGCCCCGAGCGCTTCTGCAGCCAGTGCGAGCACCACTGCCGAATCTATCCCACCCGACATGCCGAGTGTAGCTTTCTGAAAGCCCATCTTCCGGAAATAATCGCGGATACCCATCACCAGACCGCTATGAATACGGGCGATCTTTGCATCCATCTCTGCCGAAACAAGAGCATCTCCCGATAAAAACTTCGACGTAGCAACATCGAACTCACATACGCGTACTTCTTCGTTAAAGTAAGCCAGCTCACCGAACAACGAAGCATCTGCCTGATAAATCAGCGATCCGCCATCGAAGAGCAAATCGGTTTGAGCCCCAACCTGGTTCACGTAAATCAGCGGCAACTGAAACTCCTTCACATTCTTCACCAGAATAGCCTTACGATCTTCAGCATGCTGCATATTGAACGGAGAAGCCGCGATATTCACCATCAGTTTGGGTTGTTCACGAATCAGCTCCTTCATGGGCCAGAAAGTATACAGTGGATCATCGTCCATGTTCCATAGATCTTCGCAAACGGTAAGCGCAATTTTAACGCCCTTCACCTCCACGCATTCAAAAACACGATTTGATTCAAACCATCTGTACTCATCGAAGACATCGTAAGTAGGAAGCAATGTTTTATGCACGATGGTCTGGATTTTTCCATCCGCCAATACATACGCTGAATTGAAGAGATTTTTTCCTTTCGGATCCGGATTCACTGCAGGAGCACCCACAATCGCCGTAAGAGAAGTACAACGTTTCGCGATATGATCAATATGTTCACGACAGCGATCGATGAAATGCGAATAATCCAGGAAATCCAGCGGAGGATATCCACACACCGCCAACTCCGCAAATACGAGGAGATCTACCCCATTTTTCTCCGCCGATTCTATTTCACGCAAGATGGCCTCGGTATTCGATGTAAAATTACCGACATGATAATTCAATTGAGCCAATGCGATTTTCATAAGTGAGCTTACTTTGATGGAGGATGAGATTTCAAAGGGACTAATTGGGGAGCCACAAATTTACGATGTGGATGATCATCAGAGGATAAAAAAAGCCCCGAATAAACTCCGAGGCTTTTAAGTATATCTATTTGGTTACTAGAACAGTACTCCAATATTGAGTCCGAGATAGTTTGTCACACCCTCCGCATCATCTCCGTCAAAAACGTCAAAAAATCCGTTATTGAACTCAATACCACCGGTTAAGGCGGTTGAACCACTGATGGTATATTCCAGTCCGGCACCGATCAGCATGTTCACGTTGAACACATTGATATCCTTCTTTGCATCGATATCATCTTCATCATCGGTATCATACTTCGCGCGGATAATGAAACCCGGAGAGAGACCAAACATCCCGTAGTAGCGGATTTTATTAAACTCGTTAGTCTTCATTTTCAGTGCCATGGGAATTTCCACGTACTGAAGTTTATAGTTAACCACGGCATCAGGAATAGAATCATCATAAACCAGCTTCAGTTTACCACCACGATACGCCACCTGCACACCGGAAGCGATGGCATAGTTTTCCTGAATACGGAACTCGGTTTGAACGCCATAAGAGAACCCAAGTTTATAGCCATCCCGTTCGATATCTTTCTTATCGGGTTTTATCCAAGCCATACTTGGTGTAATTTTGAGACCGAAATGAAATTTCTGATCCTGACCATACGTTGACAGTGTTGACAGAATAATTGTCACAAGGAGAAGAAGTTTGCGCATGTTTCTAATTTTACACCACAATGATAACTAAAAAAATCTACACCATTTTACTGCTATCCGTCGTCTTATTAACCATCGGATGTGGTGAAAAGCGCAGAGCAGATCAGAACCGTCCCGAGCCCATACCGGTTCCGGAGGAGCAATTGGAACTCACCTTCATCCGGTTTGAACAGGATCTCACCGAACTAAAGAAGCCCATTGACGCTGCTACGGTAAAGATTTTACGAAGCAAGTATGGTGAATTTTTTGAATTATGGTGCACGCGACTTTCAGGCATCGTAATGGCAGGCGAACTAAAGCCGGCAGATGCTGAAATCGCACTCAATCTGAATCAATACCTCAGCGACAAGTATATTCAGGAAGTATTTGCCGACTGTAAAAAGAAATACAGCAATCTGGATTGGTTAAAAGAAGAACTGGAACCCTTGTTTTTACGTTATAAGAAAAGCTTCCCAGGAAAACCTGTGCCAACGATCATGACCTACCTCTCCCCTTTCTCCAGCAATGTAATGGCCATGGACAGTGTAGCCGGCATCGGACTGCATTTTTATCTAGGAGCAGATTATAAATATTATCCGAGTCTGCAATTACCACTATACATGGTCAGGAAGATGGAAAAGGAATACATCGTAAACGACCTGCTCAAAGGATGGATCG
>JBIIRF010000077.1:0-8266 GCA_044341715.1 Bacteroidia bacterium
AGAGGCTTCGCTGGTATCTGTTGGCCATTGGTTGGATGGGAGCAGACAGGTTTTTGGAACAGGAATACCGAGACGCATGGCCAGGCAGTTATTAAAAAATTTCTCATCAGCACTCCACCAGAATGGATTGTTTAGAACTGCAGTTCCTGTGAGTGCAGCGTTCTTCAGATAAGCCCTGTAAAAGGGAACATCCTGTGATATACGATCGAGGATAACGGCATAGTCTACCGCTTCTCCCTGTATGCATTTGTCGATTTTTACTAATTCGGCCTGAATGCCGGCTTCGTTTTTTGAATTAATCCTTTCGATGAGGGCATCGGGAAAAGTTCTTTCCATGCCGTGCATGATTCCAATACGTTTCATAGATTCTATTTTTTGTTTTAAAGTCGTTGTTGATGGTTGGTTGACATTCTCCAGTGTCAGCCTTTTTGTTCTCTTTCGAAGGTACTAAAAAGCCCTGAAACTGTATGTTTCTTTTGCGATTTTCAGAAATCCAGTCTTCCGAAATAGGTAGGAAGCATTTCTCTCCAGGCGGGCCAGTCGTGGGGCATTCCCGGACGAATATCCAGCCAATAAGGCATTCCCTTCCGGGCCATAATTTCTGCCAGCCGGTAATTCTGTGGTAAACAGAAGTCATGTTCTCCAACACCGAGGACGACGCCCATTTTCCAGAGATTTTCATCGTTAAGTCCGGCCAGAAAATCTACCGGATTGTTGTAATACACGTTCTCGTCGTAATAACCATCCATGTGGTTGGTGATATCGAAGGCGCCGCCCATACTGAAGACATTCGATACCCTGTCCGGATGACGAAATGCGAAATTGATCGCCTGATATCCGCCAAAACTGCAGCCGGCTACGGTTACTTTGTGTTGTCCGGTTTCTGCGGCAGCTCTTTCTACTACATCTTCCAGAATGAATTTATCATAGATGGTATGACGACGAATACGCTCACCCGGATGGATCATCTCCTCGTAAAACGAATGCTCGTCGACACTGTCAGGGCAATAAATCTTTACCAGACCATTGTCCACAAACCAGGCTACACTCTCGATGAGTTTAAAATCGCGGTTCTGGTAATATTTTCCCATTGAAGTCGGGAAGATGACCACCGGACGACCTGATGTTCCAAAAGTCAGCATTTCTGTCTCCTGACCTAGAACGGGCGAAAACCATTTTACATATTCTTCTTTCATAATTTAAACGGATGATAGGCAAATTTAACCCAAACGGCTATTTTGCCATCGCGACTTTTTCAAATTGTTGAAAGGTTGTGCCGGATATTTGAAAACTTCCTGAAACTTAAACAAACATTGCTGAATTCATCATAGGGTCTTGCGTATTTTTGCCGTATGAAGAGCACAGAAACGACGATTTCGGAAGCATTGATTGCAGCCCTTGAATCGGCAGTGGGAAAGGCGAATCTGCTGATTGCTGACGAGGAAAAATCTGATTACGGGAGTGATGAAACGGAGGATTATCATTTCATGCCCGGACTGGTAGTAAAGCCCGCATCCGCAGCGGAAATTTCGACTGTTATGCAGTTGGCGAATGAATATAAAATTCCTGTTACCCCACGCGGCGCCGGTACCGGTTTGTCGGGCGGAGCATTGCCGGTTTTTGGCGGAATTGTTTTATCGACCGAGCGGTTGAATAAAATCATCGAAATTGACGAACGTAATCTCCAGGCAACAGTAGAGCCGGGAGTAATCAATCAGGTTTTCAGAGATGCGGTGGAAGCAAAAGGACTCTTTTACCCTCCGGATCCTGCCAGTCGCGGAAGCTGTTTTCTAGGAGGTAATCTCGCTGAAAATGCAGGCGGTCCCAAGGCGGTGAAGTACGGAACAACCAAGGATTATGTGCTGAATTGCGAAGTGGTGTTGCCTACCGGAGAAATCATCTGGACAGGCGCCAATGTGTTAAAAAATTCAACCGGATATAATCTGACACAACTCATCATCGGCAGTGAAGGAACGTTGGGTATTATTACCAAAATTGTATTTCGTCTGATTCCCCTGCCTACGCAAAATCTGCTCATGCTGGTGCCTTTTTTCTCTCCGGAGAAGGCCTGTGAGGCGGTTTCTGCTGTTTTCAGAGCGGGATATACTCCTTCCGCAATGGAATTCATGGAACGGGATGCCATTGATTTTGTAATGAAGTTTGTGGATGTAAAAATTCCTGTAAAGGACGAACATCAGGCGCATTTGCTGATAGAGGTAGATGGTCATGATCTCGATACACTGTTCAAGGATTGCGAGAAAATCAGCGAGGTGATGTATGCCCATGAATGTGATGAAGTGATGTTTGCGGATACAGCACAGCAGAAGAGTGATCTCTGGAGAATGCGACGCGCTGTTGGTGAAGCGGTGAAATCACATTCCGTGTACAAGGAAGAAGATACGGTAGTGCCACGTGCTGAACTCCCGGTCTTACTCAAAGGGGTGAAAGAGATCGGTAAGAAATATGGATTTAAATCGGTTTGTTACGGTCATGCCGGCGATGGTAATCTGCACGTAAATATTATCCGGGATGATATGTCAGAAGAAGCCTGGAATGATCAGGTTCCGCTCGGAATTCGTGAAATTTTTGAACTCTGTGTGAAATTGAAAGGAACAATCTCCGGAGAACATGGCATCGGTTATGTTCAGAAAGGTTATATGGACATTCCATTCAATTACAGTCAGTTAGAGCTGCAAAAAGGCATAAAGAAGCTCTTTGACCCAAATGGCATCCTCAACCCGGGTAAGATGTTCGTTTGAACAATTTCCCGTTCAGATGAAGAAATGACAGGTTCAGCGAATTAAAGCAACTTCCTTTCCAACTTAGTCGTTTAATTGCAGATAAACAGACTGCTCTTGAAACGTGCTAAGTGGATATTCGTGCTGTGGATGCTGGTTTTAACAGCTCCGGTGAAGGCTCAGGAAATGTGGGGTGCTGCGCATTCGAATTATGCCGGTCAGATGGGTATCGACCTGAATCCAGCATCGATTGTGGATGCTCCGTACAAATGGGAGTTGCATTTTTTATCGATGGATGTTGGTTTTGTAAACAACTACATGTTGTTGCAGAGGAATAGTCGTCTTATCAGGAATAGTTTTCAAGACAAGACAACCGAGAAAGAAAAGTTTACAGATCGTTATAGAAAGACTCCCAATAAAGCCGGTTATCTTTCTGCGTTTGCAAAATATCCTGCGTTTATCTGGTCAGATCAGAAATGGGGAGCAGCATTTCATATAAGTACACGTGCAGAATTGAGTGCCAATAAAATTCCTTATCACCTCGCGAAGTACCTGAAAGAGGGATTTGATTATGATTTGCAACAAAACAATCGTTATACTGTGAAGGATGCTAAAGCAGCAATGGCAGCATGGCATGAGTTCGGATTAACATTTGGGAAGCTGTTGTATGAATCCAAAACAGATTATTGGTCTGCCGCAGCAACAGTGAATTATAATTATGGTCTGGATGGCTTCTTTCTTAATATTGATGATGCAGATTATATTGTTCCGGCTGATACCTTGCTTATTGTAAATAATATCAACGCGACGTATGGTCACGCCTTTCCGGATAATTCAGCGAATAGTGTTGATGGACCATTAGCGAATCGTGGAAATGGATTTTCTACAACGGTTGGTGTGCAGTATTTCAAAAACAGAAATGATGCATTCTTTGATCCATGTAAACGTGGAAAAGGGGAGAAGCCCTATGATTACCGTATTGGTTTTTCATTAATGGATTTCGGATATATTCGATTTAATAAAGGTGCTCGTACTTATCGCTTCGATAATAACAGCACAGATTGGTATGGTATTGATACGACTTCCTTCAATGGATTTATGTATACCGATTCGATATTAAGTTCTAATTTTTATGGAAACCGTACAGGCTCGCGAGATCAGTTTGGTTTTACCGTGTTTACTCCTGCGGCTGCGAGTCTTCAATTTGACTATGCGTTCTCTGAAAATCTGTTTGTGAATGCAACAATTATTCAGCGAATTCCTCTTGGTCCGATTTCTATTCGTCGTACGAATCAGATTGCAATTACTCCCCGCTTTGAATCGAGAAGATTTGAGTTTTCAATTCCGTTCTCCTATTATGAATTCTTTCGTCCGCGCTTAGGCGTTGCATTACGTTATGGCATTTTTACCATCGGATCTGATATGTTATCACCTCTCTTAGGATTTACCGATTCGTATGGCGCAGATGTTTTTTTCGGCATCACCTGGAAGAATTATGGAAAATGTGGTCGTCGCAATAAGGGTAGCGGCGGAGTACGAAGTATCGAGAAATGTCTCGACGGAAATAAATAATAGCGCCTGTTTTTTCTTCTCGAAATTAACTTCCGTAGATTGCCGTAAATACGGGTTGACCTTCACTTACTGATCCACGATACATACCTTCTGAATTAAATGGCAGACAAATTTTCCCGGTGTGATCAATGGCAATTAATCCGCCTTCTCCACCGATTTTAACAAGTTTGTCCATCACAACGATCCGGCATGCTTCTTCGAGTGAACAACCTTTGTATTCCATTAAACAGGAAATATCGTAGGCCACAACGGCACGCAGGAAAAACTCTCCGTGTCCGGTACAGCTGACAGCGCAGGTAGCATTATTGGCATAGGTTCCGGCACCGATAACGGGACTATCACCAATCCGGTTGAATTTTTTATTCGTCATACCTCCGGTGCTTGTTGCTGCAGCCAGGTTTCCATTTTTATCACGGGCAACAGCTCCTACAGTTCCGAATTTTTTATTCTCCGTTTCAGTATGGTCGAGTTGTACTTTTCCTTCGCGAATTGCTTCCTGCAATTGTTGCCATCTGTATTCATCGTGGAAATATTGATGGTCTTCAAATTTTAATCCGCGTTCTTTTGCAAATTGTTCAGCTCCCTTTCCTGCAAGAAGTACATGGTCGGAATGCAACATTATTTCCTTTGCCAGCAGGACTGGATTTCGGACGCCACTTACACCGGCAACCGCTCCTGCGTCAAGATCGTTTCCATTCATCAAGGAGGCATCCATTTCGTGGGTGCCTTCGGCTGTAAATACTGCACCGCGTCCTGCATTGAAGAGTGGGCAATCTTCCAGCGACATCACGGAGGCTATAACGGCATCCATAGCCGAACCACCGGATTTTAATACAGCTTCTCCTGCGATTAAGGCTGCAAGTAATGCTTCGTTGTAATTTTTCTCTTTTTCAGGAGTAAGCAGTGAGCGGGTGATTGTCCCGGCCCCACCGTGTATAGCAAGTCCGTATGAATTGTTCATTGTGTTTGTTTAATCTCTGTTTCCGAAAAGTGCACTACCGATTCTGATCATGTTACTTCCGCAGTCGAGTGCAATTTTATAATCACTACTCATTCCCATGCTCAATGTGTCGAATACAGTGTGGTCGATAGCCATGAGTCGGCAGTTGGTGAATAACTCTTTTAATCGCTTGAATTCAGCAGCAATTTTGGCCGTATCGTCGGTAAGTGATGCCATTCCCATTAATCCGCGTATACGGATATTTTCCATCTCGCTGAGATCAGGGAATAACATCAATGCTTCCGTTTCTGCTTCACTGAATCCGAATTTTGTTTCTTCCTGTGCAATGTGCACCTGAATCAAACAGTCGACTACGATCCCCGATTTGGCTGCTTCTTTGTTGATGGCCTGTAGCAATTTCGCACTGTCAACACCCTGTATAAGGTGTGTGAATGGAAGAATTTGTTTGACTTTGTTCGTTTGGAGATGTCCGATGAAATGCCATCTTGCCTTGCCTTTTACTTCTTCGCGTTTATCGCAGAGTTCCTGTACATAGTTCTCGCCGAAGTCATGTTGTCCGGCTTGCAGTGCTTCACGGATATCTTCAGCAGGCTTTTTCTTACTGACAGCAACCAGTCGTGCTTTGTAGGGAGCGAGCTCGTTTTTCAGCTGCTCGAATTTTTCAATGTTGAATGACATATTATTGAGCGAACCGGCGGATTTCTTCTGCCAGTAAATGATGATTTATTTTTTCAAACAGATGTGGTGTTTCCGGCATTACAAGTAAGGATGCTTTGGGTAATGCGAGATATACATGTCGTGTTTCCTCTAAGCTGACCATTTGATCACGGTCACCAATGGCTACACGGACTTTACATTCTATTTTCCCGAAGTCGTCAGTTGTGAGTGGATGGCGGGCAAGGTCGTGCATGAGATGTCCGGTTTCTTTTGCCAGTTGTTTCCAGTCGTTGGGTGCGTGTCGTTGCTGAAGAACAGCGGCGAAATTCGGAGCTTTGTGAGATAGAAACTCAGGGTCGATTAACCTGGCTTCACTTTCTGCAACTTCGGGTCTCCATCCGAATTTGGTGCCCATAGTGAAGATGCGCTGAAAGCAACCAGGTTTTTCTTTTTCAAGTTGTAAAGCTGCGTAACCACCCATACTGTATCCAAAAACTGTGCATCCGATCAAGTGGAATTCACGAATATGATCGAGGAGATGTTCCGTAAGCAGACGCATCGTCAACGGATGTTCAGCGAAAGCTTTTCCTCCATGGCCTGGAAAATTATAAGTGTGCAGCGTAAAATGATCCTCCAATAATGGAGCAAGTGTTTCCATCTGTCGTGCATCTCCCAATGCACCATGAAGGAGTAATAAGTCGGGTTTCTTTGACATGGCTTTAGCGATTCTTCAAAGTTAAACCGAAATAAAGAAGGATTTGCAGCGACTGTTTATAATCATGCGGTGATGGAGTTTTCTATATCAGCGACGATTAACTTCGGTATCTGATGTTTGTCAAAGAAGTTGTGGGTATGTTTTTCTGCTTCTTTCCGAATCGAGGAGAGGGTTCTATATACTTCAGGGATGTCTGTGAGGCATTTTAAAGGCTTCTCCTCTGCGTTTAATGCTTCGAGGGCCAAACCTGCATCTTTGAGTTCCCCAAGCGTGGCTATGAGGCTGCTAAGCGCTGCAAAGTGGGTGAGTTGAATTTCAAGTGGACGAATATCCTCCGGTGCTTTAGGAAATTGTAGGAAGGGTGATTTGAGAATTTCCCGGGTAACATAAAGTTTTGCTATTTCTGATTTTTCCTCTTTACCGGTTAACTGAATCAATCCGTTGCTGACCTGAGCATAAAGGGATAGCCAGCGCAGTTTACGTCGCAGTTCATGAATGCCTGCTTCGATTTCGTCAGGACTGAATTCTCCCTTCTCCCAGCCTTTACTCAGTTTTTGAATGGCTTTGATGAGAAACGCTCCAAATTCTATTCGAAGTTTATCGGGCTTGTCGAATTCGATTTCCCGGCAATCTTTCAGAAAGATGGAGTGTTGTTTTGTTTCTCTTTCTTCGTCGAGTAGGTGATGTAGTTTTTCTCCTGCAGTGGCGAAGTTTTCTCCGTGTAATTCTTCGAATCGTTCGCGGCATTCAGGTGTATGTGACGTGGCCTCGGAAAGACTAAAGTAAAAGTCGTATTGTCCGAGGATGTCTTCTGCTTCTTTGAATTTTTTCAGGTGTTTTTCGAAAACTGCTTCACTGCCCAGATCTCTGCCGATTCTGCAAATGGTTTCTGCATAGAAATACTGGTTTCGTACGCCCGAACTATAAAATGTAAACGCTTCCGTTCCTGCATCATGAATACAGGTACGAATTTGTTGGATGATTTTATCGGCTTGAAAGATGTCGGCGAACGAGACCATGTGAATGAAAAAAGGCTGCCATTTACGACAGCCTTTTGTTGAATGTTTTAATCGAGAGAGTGAATGACGAGTCCGCTGCGCAGTTTCGGTTCAAACCAGGTTGTTTTTGGTGGCATGATTTGTCCGGTGTCGGCAATGTCGATGAGTTGTTTCATGGTCACAGGGTAGAGGGCAAAGGCAACTTTCATATCGCCATTGTCTACTCTGCGTTTCAATTCACCAAGACCGCGAAGTCCACCTACGAAATCGATGCGTTTGTCTTTACGAAGGTCGGTGATGTTGAAGAGTGGTGCAAGTACACGCTCAGAGAGGATGGTTACATCCAGTACACCTATCGGATCATTGTCGTTGTAAGTGCCGGGCTTCGCAGTTAACGCATACCAGGCTCCGTCGATGTACATGCTGAATTCATGTAAACGCGACGGGCGATATTCGTTGGCTCCTTTTTCTTCGATGGAGAAACTTTCGCCGAGTTTTGTCAGCAATTCATCTTTCGACATATTGTTGAGATCACGGATAACACGATTGTAATCCATGATGTGCAACTGGTTGTCGGGGAAGTGTACAGCGAGGAAGAAATTGTATTCTTCCTGACCGGTATGAT